>NZ_JBSHBW010000011.1:0-207624 GCF_053612185.1 Streptomyces sp. NPDC054757 | reverse complement strand
GCCCGCTTGGTGGTCCGCAGGGGCGAGGGGCGTCCTTACGCGAAGGTCCTGCTGCGGTGGGGGTTTTTCTTCTGACCCGACGGGGTTCCGACTCCGACGGGGTGGGGGCCCGGTCCGGTGGACCGGGCCCCGACGCGTTCCCCGGTGGAGCGGGGCGGCCGCGTCCGGGAGGGTCGGACGCGGCCGCCCGGTCAGACGCGGTCGGCCGCGATCAGCAGGTACTGGAACGAGCCGTCCTTGTACGAGTTGATGAACGCCTCCTCGATCCCGGTGACCAGAGAGGACGTGGCCCGCAGCTCCCAGTAGGGCAGGGTCGCGGCCGTCAGGTCGACGATGGTCTGCGGTACGAGGCGGTTGTCCGCCATGGCCTTCAGATACTCCCGGCGGGAGTGGATGTTGCACTCGAAGTGCGCGTTGATCTGGGAGACCCACTTCGACGGCTGGCCGTAACGCGGGTTCCAGCAGCCGGTGATGGTCACATAGCGGCCACCGGTCCCGAGGATGCGGGAGTGCTCGGCGAAGAGGTCGTCCAGGTCGACGTACATACTCGACTCGTTGTTCCACGAGCCCGCGGCCTGCCCCGCATCGAAGGGCGTGTCGAGCATGTTGCACACCCGGGCGCGGACATGGTCGTCGATACCCAGTTCCCGCGCACGCTCGTTGCCGAAGTCGGCCTGCTTGGCGGAGAGGGTGACCCCCTCGACCTTGCAGCCGAACCGCTGGTGGGCCATCACCATCGAACCGCCCCGGCCGCAGCCCGCGTCCACGAGCGTGTCGTCGCGCCCGATGGATCCGAGCTGGTCCAGGAGGACTTCGGCCTGCGCCGACTCCAGCCGGTGGAGCTCGGCGATCAGCCTCTTCTCGTACTCGCTGTCGCGGGGGTCCCCCAGGGCCACGTGGTCGACGTCGCCGATGCCGTAGTGGTGGTGGTAGAGCCCGTCCACGTCACCGAGACGCAGATTCACGGGCCTGGCCTCGCGGTCCCAGTACCGGGCGATGTCACCCTGGTACGGCGACGCCGGGCTGGGGATGAAGACGGGGGCGTCGGTGGTGAGCTCGGTGCTGGTCATGGTGGAGTCCGTTCCTTACCAGAAATCGGGCAGGCTGTATCGGTAGGTGTTGGTCCGGTGCCAGTAGTGGTTGCCGTCGACCCACGCGGCCACGCCCCGGAGGAAACGCAGCACGCTCGGGACGGGGCACTCGGCAGCCAGCGCGGCGGCTTCGCTCTCGAAGCCGTGCATGAGGTCGTTGTGGACCTCGACCGCCTTCAGATAGGCGTCCCGGTCGGAGACGGCCTCACGTTCGGCGATCACCACGGGCAGATTCAGATGTCTGCCGGGGCTGTTGAGTTCCTTGGTGTACGAGTAGAGGTCGTTGACGATCGTCGTGGCGTTGCCCGCGAGCGCGATGACCCGCTGCATCGCCGGCTGGGCGTGCAGGTCGGCGGGGAGTTCGTAGCCGCCGACGGTGTCGGTGATGGTGGGGCAGGGGCGGAAGTTGTTGAACTGGCGCATCGCCAGGTACTCCCACACCTCGGGTACGTGGTCCGTCTGGGACCAGGCGGCCTCGGCCAGGTATCCCAGGTGCAGACGGGCCATGTCGTGCCGGTACCGGTCGGTCTGCGAGGGGGTGGCCTGGCGGCTGAAGTACTCCATGGCGGAGCGGTAGGCGCGCCGGGGCGCGTCCGAGAGGAGCGACTCGGCCCACTCCGGCTGGTACTCCTGGGTCGTGTGCAGCGGGTCGAGGGCGGTGTGGGCCAGCAGCAGGCGGCTGCCGAGCCCGATGGGCGAACCGCCGTGGTCCTCGCAGTAGCAGTCGTCGACCGCGTTCTCGGCGACCATCAGCCGGGTGGCGACCATCAGATGGTCGACACTGGGCGCGTCCGGGTGGCAGGCGACCATGTACCGGCCGACGGAGAAGCCGTCGAACTGGTCCTCCCACTCCGGGGGGAACGCCTGGACCTCGTCCACCGCCCATGCCTTGATCCGCCGGCTGACCTCCGCCACCCGCACCGGGTCGGGGTGGGCCACCGGATGGTGGTAGAGACCGGGGACCGGCGTGCCCTCCACCGGGTCCGCCGACCGGGACGCCGAAGGGGCCGGGGGGACCGGGAAGGCGGGGGGTCCCGGCGGAACCGGGCGCCCCGGGAGAGCCAGGTGTTGCGGTGGAACCAGGGGGCCCGGGAGGACCGGGGGCGCCGGTGAAACCAGGGCTTCCTGGTGCGCCGGGGGCTCCAGGTGCACCGCGGATTCCGGATGCGCCGCGAGTTCCGGGGGTCCGGGGTGCTCCAGGGTCTCAGTGTGCTCCAGGAGTTCCGCCCGCCGGCCCAGGTGCAGGCCCGCCGTGCCCAGTCCGCTGGGGCCGCACAGAATCCGTTGCAGGGCAGCGCTCGGCTGCCGGGGTGAAGGCCCGGGATCGGGCATCCTTAGCTCCTTGGTGAGGTGGCCGGGCCCGCCAGGACTCAGGCGCGGTGGCCGATCTGTACGTTCTCCAGCACGCCGAGCGCGTCGGGCAGCAGGACGGCCGCGGAGTAGTAGGCGGTGACCAGGTACGAGATGATCGCCTGCTCGTTCATGCCCATGAAGCGCACCGAGAGCCCCGGTTCGTACTCCTCCGGCAGGCCGGTCTGGTGCAGGCCGATGACGCCCTGGTTGTCCTCGCCGGTGCGCATGGCGAGGATGGAGCTGGTGTTCTCCTCGCTGACGGGGATCTTGTTACAGGGCAGGATCGGGACCCCGCGCCAGGCCGGGACCTGCTGGCCGCCGAGGTCGACATGGTCCGGATAGACCCCGTAGGCGTTGAAGCCGCGCCCGATCGCCGCGATCGTCCGGGGGTGGGCGAGAAAGAGCCTGGTGCCGCGGCGCCGGCTCAGCAGCTCGTCGAGGTCGTCCGGGGTGGGCGGGCCCGACTGGGTCTGGATGCGCTGCTTGAAGGCGGCGTTGTGGAGCAGCCCGAATTCGCGGTTGTTGATCAGCTCGTGCTCCTGGCGCTCGCGCAGCGCCTCGATGGTGAGCCTGAGCTGCTCCTCCGTCTGGTTCATCGGCCCGTTGAAGAGGTCGGCGACCCTGCTGTGGACCCGCAGCACCGTCTGCGCCACGGAGAGTTCGTACTCACGTGGACGGAGTTCGTAGTCGACGAAGGCGCCCGGCAGCTGTGCCTCGCCGGTGTGCCCGGCCGACATCGCGATCTCGGCCTCGCCGTGCCGGGTCTGCGGTTTGCCGGAGAGCGAGCCGAACTCCCGGATGTGGGCCTGGAGGCCCGGCGCCTCGGAGAGCACGGCGTCGAAGTCGGCGCGGGAGAGGGTGAGCAGGGTGCCCGCGGTCTCGGCCTTGGCCGTGCAGTCCCAGGTCGCTTCGGTGTCCAGCAGGGCGTTCTCGCCGAACCGGTCGCCGTCGGCGAGCAGGGCGACCGCTGTCTCGTCGCCGTACTTCCCGATGGAGGTCTGCCTGACCCGGCCGTGGGCGATCAGATGGATCTGCTCGGCGGGGCTGCCGCGCTCGGCCAGCACCTCACCGGCCCGGAAGTCGCGCTGGACGCACCGGTCGGCGATGGCGGTCAGCACCTCGACGTCGTCGAAGCCACGCAGCAGCGCCAGCTCGCCGAGCTCGCGCGGGACCACCCGGACACCTGAGCCGTCCTGGACGAACTCGATGACCCCGTCCCCGACGGTGTAGCTCAGCCGTCTGTTCACCCGGTAGGCGCCGCCCTTGGTCTCCACCCAGGGGAGCATCCGCAGCAGCCACCGGGAGGTGATCTCCTGCATCTGCGGGGCGGACTTGGTCGTGGTGGCGAGGTTACGGGCGGCTGCCGTGCTCAGACTGGACTGCGCGGGCGGCCGCACTCCGGTCTCCGGGCCGGTCTCAACGGTCATCAGTCGCGTTCTCCTTTGTGACGGCGGTGATCGGCGTCGGCGCACCAAACGGTGGAAGAGAGAACAGACGGCGACATCACCGGCAATCCCCCCAGGACCACCGGAACGCTAACCGCCGGTCCGCCCAACTCGCCCGGAGCAGCGGAGGAGTTACTTCGATGCAGCGATCTCGCCCCGCATCAGGTTTATCCGGCTGACCGACGACTTTCAGCCCCTGGTCAACCGCCCTTCGGGTCAGCGGAGTTCGCACACCACCGTCCCCGGGTGGCCACCGCACCGCCCCCTGGAGGCCGTAACAGGCCAGGGGCATCCCGGCCATCGGCTCCCCCGGCGGCCACGCGCCGGGCAGGCGGCCGCGCACCGGGCAGGCGGCGGGGGCCGGGCCTCTCAGCCGGTGGGGGTGCCGACCCCGTCGCGTTCGAGCGCGGACCGCAGCTGACGAAGGGCCCGGCCGACGGCCGCTGTCGCGTTCTGGTCGAGGGTGTCTTCGACCAGCTCGCCCAGGCGTGCGGTGAAGGTGACCTCGGCGGCGTGGAGGAGCTGTGAGCCGTCGCCGGTCAGGGCCAGCAATGAGGATCTGCGGTCCGCCGGGTTGGCCTGGCGGACGATCAAGCCCCGCTGCTCCAGGCGGTCGACGCTCTTACTGGTCGCGCCGGCGCCGATGGCGAACTCCGCGGCGACGTCGGCCACCCGGGCCCCCGAATGCTCCCGGAGGAACCGCAGGAACTCGAACTGCGACGTCACGATCCCGTGCCGCTCGCGCAGGTGGTCGTTGAGCGCGTTGTACAGGCGCGTCTCGCAGCGGACGAGATCCGCGAAGAACGCGGGGAGGTCAACGGGACCTTCAGCCGATTTATATGCCATGGAATATAGTGTAGTGGAAAGCATGCAGCACACGGGAGGAAGCAGATGAGCAAGCAACAGCTCGCCGAGGTCGACGCGATGCTCCGCCGGCCCCGGCCCGACGGCCCGCGCTCCGTCGGGCAACTGCGCGCCGGGTTCAGGGCCCTCATGGACACGATGTTCGTGCCGGACGACGTGCGCACCGCGCCGACCACGCTCGGCGACCGGCCCGCCCTGCACGTCACACCGGAGAGCGGGGCCCGGCCCGGCACCATCCTGTACTTCCACGGCGGGGGCTTCGTCTTCGGCTCACCGGAGACCGCGCTCCCGCTGACCGCGCAGCTCGTCTCCAAGACCGGCTTCGCCTCGTACTCGGTGGAGTACCGGCTGGCCCCCGAGCACCCGTTCCCGGCGGGTCTTGAGGACAATCTGAGCGCCTACCGCGCCCTTCTCGACAGCGGCCTCGACCCGTCATCTGTCGCCTTCGCCGGAGACTCCGCCGGTGGCGGCTACGCGGTCACCACCTCGCTCGCCGCCCGCGACGCGGGCCTGCCGCTGCCCGCCGCGATCGTGGCCTTCTCGCCGGGCCTCGACGCCACCAGGACCGGCGGGAGCATGACGGCCAAGGAGGGCGTCGACCCGGTCTTCACCCGCGACGCCGTGCTGCACACCGGGGCCATGTACCTCGCCGGCCAGGACCCCGAGCAGCCCCTGCTCAGCCCGGCTCTCTTCGCCGACCTGACCGGCTTCCCCCCGCTTCTCATCCAGGTGGGCGGCAACGAGATCCTGCTCGATGACTCGACCCGCCTCGCCACCCGCGCCAGGGACGCCGGAGTCGACGTCATCCTCGACATCACCGCGGACGCACCGCACGTCTTCCAGGCCTTCGCGGGCGGGACGCTCGACGAGGCCGACCAGGCACTCGACCGCGCAGCCCTCTTCCTCGCCCAGCGCGTCCCCGCCTCCTGACGTCACCCCGGAGGAGCGCGTTCCGTGCGCGGTTCCGTACGGCTCCCGGCAGTTCCCCTACGGCTCCCGTACGGCTACAGCGCGTGCTTCACATACCGCTCGGCGGTCTCCCGCAGCAGCTCCACACCGTCCCGCGCCCACAGCTCCTCGTTGAACAACTCCACCTCGACCGGCCCGGTGTACCCGGCCGCGTCCACCCGCTCGCGCCACTCCCGCAGGTCCACCGACCCGTCACCGAGCTGTCCGCGGCCGTTCAGGACGCCCGCCGGCAGCGGGGTGGTCCAGTCCGCCAGCTGGAAGGTGCAGATACGGCCGCCCTCGCCCGCCCGGACCACCTGCGCGGGCGCCCGGTCGTCCCACCAGATGTGGTACGTGTCCACGGCGACGCCCACCTGCTCGGCGGGGAAGCGTTCCGCCAGGTCCAGGGCCTGGGTCAGGGTCGAGACGACACAGCGGTCCGCGGCGAACATCGGGTGCAGCGGTTCGATCGCCAGGCGCACCCCGCGCTCGGCCGCGTAGGGGCCGAGTTCGGCCAGGGCGTCCGCGATCCGCTCGCGGGCGCCGTGCAGGTCCCTGGAGCCGGCCGGGAGTCCGCCCGAGACCAGCACCAGGGTGTCGGTACCCAGGGTCACGGCCTCGTCGATCGCCGTACGGTTGTCCGCCAGCGCCGCCGCCCGCTCGGCCGGTTCCGTCGCGGTGAGGAAACCGCCGCGGCAGAGGGTGGTGACGCGCAGTCCCGCCTCCCGTACGAGTGCGGCGGCCGCCTCCACCCCGTACCGCTGGACAGGCTCGCGCCAGAGGCCCACCCCGGGAACGCCCAGGTCGGTGCAGGCGGTGACGAGTTCGGGCAGGGAGAGCTGCTTCACGGTCATCTGGTTGATGCTGAAGCGGGCGAGGTCTGCGGTCACTGTGCGACTCCGTACACATGGAGCAGGGACGTCATCCTGCTCTGGGCGAGCGCCGGATCGGGGAAGAGGCCGAGCCGGTCCGCCAGTTCGTACGCCCGCGCCAGATGCGGCAGCGAGCGGGCCGACTGGAGGCCGCCGACCATCGTGAAGTGCTCCTGGTGCCCGGCCAGCCAGGCCAGGAAGACCACACCCGTCTTGTAGAAGCGGGTCGGGGTCTGGAAGAGATGCCGGGACAGCTCGACCGTGGGGTCCAGGAGGTCGCGGAAGCCCTGGGCGTCGCCGGTGTCCAGGACCCGGACCGCCTCGGCGGCGAGCGGGCCCAGCGGGTCGAAGATGCCGAGCAGCGCGTGACTGAAGCCGCGCTCGTCGCCCGCGATCAGCTCGGGGTAGTTGAAGTCGTCCCCGGTGTAGCAGCGGACCCCGTCAGGGAGCCTGCGGCGCAGCTGTACCTCGCGCTCCGCGTCGAGCAGCGAGACCTTGATGCCGTCCACCTTGTCCGGGTGGGCCGCGATGACCTCCAGGAAGGTGTCGGTCGCCGCGTCCAGGTCGGGCGAGCCCCAGTAGCCGTCGAGCGCCGGGTCGAACATCGGCCCGAGCCAGTGCAGGATGACCGGCTCCGCGGACTGGCGCAGCAGTCGGCCGTAGGTCTCCAGGTAGTCGTCGGGGCTCTTCGCCGTCGCGGCGAGCGCGCGCGATGCCATCAGGATGGCCTGCGCCCCGGTCTCCTCGACGACGGCGAGCTGGGCCTCGTACGCCTCGGTGACCTGGTCCAGCGTCACATCGCCGGGTGCCAGCTGGTCGGTGCCGACACCGCAGGCGATGGCGCCGCCGGCCGCCCTGGCCTCGGCCGCGGAGCGGCGGATCAGCTCGGCGGCGACCGGCCAGTCCAGGCCCATGCCGCGCTGCGCGGTGTCCATGGCCTCCGCCACGCCGAGCCCGTGGGACCAGAGGTGGCGGCGGAAGGCGAGGGTGGCGTCCCAGTCGACGGCGGGCGGCCCGTCCGGCGACACATCGGCGTACGGGTCGGCGACGACATGGGCGGCCGAGAAGACCGTACGGGAGGCGAGCGGGGCGCCGCCGGCCGTGAAGGCGGCGGGTTCGGTGCGGGGCGTGTAGGCGTACGTACCGCCGGGGCCCGCACCGTCGGCGCGTGGCAGCAGGATCGTCACAGCGTGATCTCCGGGACGTCGAGACGGCGGCCTTCGGCGGACGACTTCAGCCCCAGCTCGGCGAGTTGCACACCGCGGGCGCCCGCCAGCAGGTCCCAGTGGTACGGCTCGTCGAGCGCGATGTGACGCAGGAAGAGCTCCCACTGGACCTTGAAGCCGTTGTCGAAGTCGCCGTTGTCCGGGACCTCCTGCCACTGGTCGCGAAAGGCGTGGGTGGCGGGCAGGTCCGGGTTCCAGACCGGCTTGGGTGTGGAACTGCGGTGCTGGACACGGCAGTTGCGGAGCCCCGCGACGGCAGAGCCCTCGGTTCCGTCGACCTGGAACTCGACCAGCTCGTCGCGGTTGACCCGCACCGCCCAGGAGGAGTTGATCTGGGCGACCGCTCCGCTCTCCAGCTGGAAGATCCCGTAGGCGGAGTCGTCGGCGGTCGCCGGGTACGGCTCGGACCGCTCGTCCCAGCGCTGCGGGATGTGGGTGGCGGCGAGGGCCTGTACGGAGGTGACCCGGCCGAACAGCTCGTGCAGGACGTACTCCCAGTGCGGGAACATGTCCACGACGATGCCGCCGCCGTCCTCCGCGCGGTAGTTCCACGAGGGGCGCTGGGCCTCCTGCCAGTCGCCCTCGAAGACCCAGTAGCCGAACTCACCCCGGACGGACAGGATCTTCCCGAAGAAGCCGCCGTCGATGAGGCGCTTGAGCTTCAGCAGCCCCGGCAGGAACAGCTTGTCCTGGACGACACCGTGCTTGATTCCGGCGGTCCTGGCCAGTCGCGCCAGCTCAAGGGCGCCCTCCAGGCCGGTGGCGGTCGGCTTCTCGGTGTAGATGTGCTTCCCGGCGGCGATGGCCTTGCGCAGCGCCTCCTCGCGGGCCGAGGTGACCTGGGCGTCGAAGTAGATGTCGACGGCCGGGTCGGCGAGTACGGCGTCGAGGTCGGTGGACCACTGGTCGAGCCCGTGCTTCTCGGCCATCTCCCTGAGCGCCTGCTCACGGCGGCCGACGAGGACGATCTCGGGCCAGAGCCGGGTGCCGTCGCCGAGGTCGAGGCCGCCCTCCTCGCGGATCGCGAGGAGGGAGCGGACGAGGTGCTGGCGGTAGCCCATCCGGCCGGTCACGCCGTTCATGGCGATCCGCACTGTCTTACGTGTCACGAAAGGTCCCTCCACAGGGTGACGCACGCGGTCCTGCACACAGGCCGTGCACACGGCCCGCACCGGGCGATGGCAAGCGTGCGGTAGGAAGCGAGCGATAGCAAGCGCTTTCTACGCGCTATGAAGCTAACCTGCGGACACCGGCCCCGACAAGAGGCGGGCCCGCGGCAACGGGCGCGGGCAGCCGCGCGGGGCGGTCAGCCGAGCGGGATCATGTGACAGGAGATGCGGGCGAGTGGCACGGAGGCAGACATGACAACGACGCTCTCGGACGTCGCGGCCCGCGCACGGGTCTCCCCGGCGACGGTGTCCCGTGTGCTCAACGGCAACTACCCGGTGGCGGCGGCCACCCGGGAGCGCGTACTGGCGGCCGTGAACGAGCTGGACTACGTACTGAACGGCCCGGCCAGCTCCCTGGCAGCCGCCACGTCCGACCTGGTCGGCGTCCTGGTCAATGACATCGCCGACCCGTTCTTCGGCATCATGGCGGGGGCGGCCCAGTCGGAGATCAGCGGCCAGGAGGGCAGCGGACGCGGGGGCGGCGAGAAGCTGGCGGTCGTCTGCAACACCGGCGGCTCCCCGGAGCGCGAACTCACCTATCTCACGCTGCTCCAGCGCCAGCGCGCCACCGCGGTCGTGCTGACCGGCGGCGCCATCGAGGATCCGGAGCACACCGCCGCCGTCTCCGCGAAGCTCACCAGACTCGCCGGCGCCGGAACCCGGGTGGTGCTCTGCGGGCGCCCGCCGGTCCCCGGCAGCGAGTCCGCGGTCACCGCGCTGCCCTTCGACAACCGGGGCGGCGGGCAGCGGCTCACCGAACATCTGCTGACGCTCGGACACCGGCGGATCGGCTATGCGGCCGGTCCCGCCGAACGGACCACCACCCGCGACCGCCTGGCGGGCCACCGGCTGGCCATGGCGGCGGCCGGGCTGTCCGACGGATCGGACGGGCTCACGGTGCACGGGCCTTACGACCGCCGCTCCGGCTATGACGCCACCCTCGAACTGCTGCGCAGGGAACCGGGGCTGACGGCCGTCGTGGCGGCCAACGACACGGTGGCGCTGGGCGCGTGCGCGGCGCTGCGGGACCAGGGGCTGCGGATTCCCGATGACGTCTCGGTGGCCGGTTTCGATGATCTGCCGTTCTCGGTGGACGCGTCGCCGGCCCTGACGACGGTGCGGCTTCCGCTGTACGAGGCGGGGGCGCGGGCCGGGCGGCTCGCGATGGGCCGGGAGGCGGCGCCGAAGGGCGGGGTCGCGGTGGTGCGGGGCGAGCTGGTGATCCGCGCGTCGACGGCTCCGCCCGGCCGGTGACAGGTCCCGCCGTGCCTCCGCCATGCGCCGGCCGGGGCGATGGGCGGCCCCGACCGCGAGGCGGATTGCCGGGGACGGGTCCCGTGGACCAATGATGACCTGGCATCAGCAGGCAGGATCCGCGGGAACCGGGGCAAACGGAGACCAGGGCCCGGACGGGCCAACGGATCAGACGGAACCGGTCGGACCAGACGGAACCGGCCGGATCGGACGGAACTGCCGGGGCGCCGGAAGCCAGGCCCGGCGGCTCAGCCTTCAGGAAGGAACAGTGCGTTGAAATTCGCGTTCTCCACCCTCGGAGTGCCAGGAATCACCGTCCCGGACGTGGTACGGCTCGCGGCGGACAACGGCTACCAGGGGGTCGAACTGCGCGCCCACGCCGAGGAGGTCCTGCACCCCGGCACCGGACTGCGGGAACGGGCCGCTGCGGCCGATGAGTTCGCCCGCAACGGGGTCGAGATCCTCGGAGTGGCCGGATACGTGAGGGTGGCCGCACCCGGTGACGACAAGGAGATCGAGGGCGATATCGCCGAACTGGTCTTCCTCGCCGCCGACCTCGGCGCACCGTTCGTCCGGGTCTTCCCCGGCGGTGGCGGCCAGGACTCGGCCGAGGCCGACGCGGCCGCCGCCCGCAGGCTGGGAGCGGCCGCCGAGGTCGCCGCCGACAAGGGCGTACGGATCCTCCTCGAAACCCATGACTCGCACCGCACGGGCGCCGACGCGGCCCGGGTGCTCGGCCCGGTCGGCCACCGGAACATCGGCGCGCTCTGGGACGTGATGCACACCTGGCTGGGCGGCGAGACCCCCGCGGCCAGCCACGCCGTGCTCGCCCCGCACCTCGGCTACACCCAGGTCAAGGATGTCGCGTCGGCCGAGGACACCACCCCGCTCGCGCTCGGCGCCGGGGTGCTGCCGCTCGGCGAGTGCGTGGAGCTGCTCGCGCCGGACGGGGGGTGGCTCTGCTGGGAGTACGAGAAGCGCTGGTACCCCCAGGCGGCGGAGCTGCCGGGGCTGCTGACGGCGGGTCGGGAACACCTGGAGCGGCTGACAGCGGCGGCGGCCGCGCCCCCGGCCGGGTAGCGCACGGCCGGGTAGCGCTCCGCCGGGTAGCGCTCCGCCGGGCAGCACACGGCCTGGTGGCGCTCCGCCGGGCAGCACACGGCCGGGTGGCGCTCCGCCGCGTAGCGCTCGCCCGGGTGGCCCGGCCGGGTCCCGGCGGGCAGCGCTCACCCGGAACCCGGCAGACGGCGGGACCCGAGCGATCAGCCCCGGCAGCCGGTCAGCCCGGGCACGCGGTCAGCCCGGACACTCGGCCAGTCCGGGCACTCAGGCAGTCGGCACCTCGGCCAGTCCGGGCACTCAGGCAGTCGGCACCTCGGCCAGTCCGGGCACTCAGGCAGTCGGCACCTCGGCCAGTCCGGGCACGCGGGCAGTCCAGACACGCGGGCAGTCCGGGCCCCGGTCGCGCCGCCGCCCCTGGGCAAATGGGCCAATGCCGCCCCGATCCGGCCCGCACCCTTGACCTGGCAGTTAGTTTCCGGATATCGGTGCTGCTTGGAAGTTTCCTTCAGGCCGGCCGGCGCGGGGAGTGCACTGTCGTCCCTGTGCCGGCCGGCCTCAGATTCCTTGCGCAGCATGGCCGGAAGGGGCACCAGTGCAGTACCGCACCTCCAGACGCTCCCTGCTCACCGCCACCGCCGCCGCGGTCGCCGCGGCAGCCACGGGCACCACGGCACACGCCGGTCCCCGCCGTCCCGGCGCTGACCCCAGCGCTCTCGACCGGCGGCTCAAGAAGCTCATCGGCCGGATGAGCATCGAGGAGAAGGTCGGCCAGCTCTTCGTGATGCGGGTCTACGGACACTCCGCCACCGCACCCGACCAGGCCGACATCGACGCCAACCTGAAGGAGATCGGCGTCCGCACCGCGGCCGAGCTGATCGCCAAGTACCACGTCGGCGGCATCATCTACTTCAGCTGGGCGCACAACACCCGCGACCCGCACCAGATCGCGGCCCTCTCCAACGGCATCCAGCGCGCCGGTCTCGCCCAGCCCACCCCCGTACCGCTGCTGATCGCCACCGATCAGGAGCACGGCATCGTCTGCCGGGTCGGCTACCCGGCCGCGCTGTTCCCCGGCGCGATGGCGCTGGGCGCCGGGCGCTCGCGCGAGGACGTCCGTACGGTCGGCCGGATCTCCGGAGCCGAACTGCGGGCGATCGGCATCCGGCAGGACTACTCGACGGACGCCGACGTCAATGTGAACCCCGCCAACCCGGTCATCGGCGTCCGCTCCTTCGGCTCCGAACCGGCCGCCGTGGCCCGGCTGGTCGCCGCCGAGGTGCAGGGGTACCAGAGCGCGCAGGTGGCCGCCACCGCCAAGCACTTCCCCGGCCATGGCGACACCGCGGTCGACAGCCACACCGGGATCCCGGTCATCACCCACAGCCGCGAGGAGTGGGAGCGTATCGACGCCCCGCCCTTCAAGGCCGCCATCGCCGCCGGGATCGACTCGATCATGACCGCGCACATCCAGTTCCCGGCGCTGGACCCGAGCAACGATCCGGCCACCCTGTCGCGGCCGATCCTCACCGGCATCCTCCGCGAGGAGCTGAAGTACGACGGCGTCGTCGTCACCGACTCGCTGGGCATGCAGGGCGTACGGGACAAGTACGGCGACGACCGGGTGCCGGTGCTGGCCCTCAAGGCCGGCGTCGACCAGCTGCTCAACCCGCCGGACCTGGACACCGCCTGGCACGCGGTGCTGAGCGCGGTACGCAGCGGCGAGCTCACCGAGGAGCGGCTGGACGAATCGATCCTGCGGATCCTGCGGCTCAAGGAGCGGCGCGCTCTCCTCAGCAGCCCGTACGTGCCCGGTGTCCGGATCGACCGGACGGTCGGCACCCGGCTCCATCTGGCGGCGGCCGACCGGATCGCCGAGCGGACCACCACCCTGCTGGTGAACCAGGACAGGCTGCTGCCGCTCTCCCGGCGCCGCACCAGGAGTCTGCTGGTCGTCGGCCCCGACCCGGCCTCGCCTTCGGGGACCACCGGCCCGCCCACCACGGTGCTCGGCAAGGAGCTGACCGGTCTCGGCTTCACCACCGCGGTGCTGCCGACCGGCACCGCGCCCACCGCGGCCCTGATCAAGAGCGCGGTGGCCGCCGCCGCGGGCAAGGACGCCGTGATCGTCGGCACCTACGACGTGGTCGCGGGCGATGCCCAGACCAAGCTGGTGGCGGCGCTGGTCACGACAGGGGTCCCGGTGGTGCAGATCGCGGTGCGCAATCCGTACGACATCGCGCAGCTCCCCGGGGTCCGGGCCGCGCTCGCGACGTACAGCTGGACGGATGTCGAACTCCGGGCTGCGGCACGGGTGATCGCGGGCCGGGTCACGCCACGCGGTCTGCTGCCGGTTCCCGTCCAGCGCGCGGACGACCCCACGAAGGTGCTGTATCCGGTGGGGCACGGTCTGACCTACTGACCCTCCGACAGAGACAGTGCCTGCCGCGCGACTTCGCGGCGGGCACTGCTCAATCCGGTTGCTTTCAGGGGTGGTTGGCGTCCGGAGCCGGGGTCAGGGCCGCAGGGACGGTTCGCGCTCCAGGCCCCTGTGGTCCAGCGTCGCGTCGTACGGGGCGAGCGGCTTGGCCCGCTGCGGGTCGGCCTGCACCGACGCCGGGGCGACCCCGGCCCAGGCCAGGATGCGGGCGGTGGCCTTCGCCTTCTCGGCGGGGGCGAGACCGTCGACGTTCGCGCCGTGGTTCATGCCGGGCGCGGTGAAGACGTAGCTGTCGTCGGGGTGTTTCCCGACGCTGAAGCGCTCGGCGCCCCAGGGGTCGTTCTGTCCGTACACGTACAGCATGTGGTGGGCGTGGCGCTTCACCCAGTGGTCCACGTCGGCCATCACGCCCGGCTGGAAGCGCATCGGGATGGAGCTGGGGACGAAGTGGCGCGGCGGCTGGTAGCCGTAGCGGCTCAGCCTGCCGAGCCAGGGCTGCCGGATGGTGGGCGAGCCGAGCTGGGTGCCCGCCTGGTAGTAGTACGGCGTGTACGCCTCAAGCCCCTGGTCGGTGTAGAAGGAGAAGCCGGAGATGGTGTCGACCGAGTCCCAGATCTCCTGGTCGGTGGCGTGCGGGGCGTCTGCGGGGACGGTGTCGCAGTCGGAGAGCAGGCTGTACTGCCAGAAGCCCCAGATGTAGTCGAGCACCACGGCCTCGTACGCCTTGTCGAGCGTCCCGACGGTGGTGAAGGTGTAGCCGTTGTCCTTCGCGTACCTGGCGTACATCTTCTCCAGCGGCTCGCGGCGGATGAGCGCCTCGCGCTGCACGCCTTCCAGCCGGTCGCGGCACTCCTTGGTGCCGACGGTGCTGAGGAACCGGTCGTACGCCGAGTCCTCGTCGTTGACGACGTCGTTGGGCGCGACGTACGCGACGACCCCGTCCATGTCCTTCGGGTAGTAGCGCTCGTAGTAGGTGGCGGTCATGCCGCCCTTGGAGCCGCCGGTGGTCAGCCAGTTCCTGGTGTAGATCTTCTTGAGCGCGGTGAACAGCCGGTGCTGGTCGCTGGCGGCCTGCCAGATGTCCAGCTTGGACCAGTCGGCGGGCTGCGGCCTGGACGGGGTGAAGTAGCGGTACTCCAGGGACACCTGGTTGCCGTCGACGATGCGCGTCGGCTCGGTGCGGCTGGGGGTGGTGGAGACGTTGTACCCGCCGGTGTAGAGGACGGTCGGGCGGCTGGTGTCCTTGTGCAGCAGCGTGAAGCGCTGGTTGAAGGTGCCCTTCGACGGGTGCCGGTGGTCGATGGGCTGGGTGTACTGGAGGACGAAGAAGCGGTAGCCCGTGTAGGGCTTCTCCTCTATGAGACTCATGCCGGGGATCGCGAGGATCCGGGCCTTGATGTCCGAGGTGTCCGGTATCGCGGCGGTGGCCGCGCCGGCTGAGGCTCCCGCCGCACTCACGGTGCCTATGAGCACCACGAACGCCAGTAGCCATCTGAGCGCCTTGCGCATTCAGCCCTCCCCTGGGGATCACAACGAGTAGCCGCGAACCTAGCCGGGGTAACACCAAGCACGCCAGACCCAGTTGACCATCCGGGGAGAGCGGCCGCTCAGCACAGGAACCAGCCGGACGCCCCCTTCTTGCCGGAGACCGCGCCCACCGCACGGACACAGCGGTGCACGGCACGGACCCGCACCGGCCCCGCCAGTCGGGTGAAACGCCCGCTGTCGGAGACCGGCCGGCCCCCGCGCACCTGGAGCTCGACGGACATCTGCCTCCTTGCGCCGGGGTGCTTGGCGAGGGTGACGGCGCAGACGTACGGGCCCGTCCGGTAGACCCGGAGCTGACCGGTGGCGAAGCCCACGGCTCTGACCTGATGTCCGGGGCACCCGGACGCGGCACTCGCCGCGTGTGCGCCCGGCACCACCAGGGCCAGCGCCACCGCGGCCGCCGCCGTCAGACCTGCGGCCCGGCGGCGGGCGGCCGGGGTGCGGACGGCCCAGCGACCGGTGGCCGGGGTGCGGACGGATCCGCGCGCCGGTGGACGCGCCGGCGCGGGCTCCGCCCCGCGCTCCGGCTTTCGCCACGACTCGAACACTTCTTCCCCTTTGGCTGTGCGGACGTATGTGTGTACGGACGCATGGGGCAGTCGGCCGGTTGCGCCGCAGAACCGGACAGATGGTGACAGGTTCGGTGCGGCCCCCGCCCGGGGGCCGCCCTCACAGCCCCAGGGGGTTCGGCTGGGACAGGGCGGGGTCAGCCGGGGCCGACGCCGCACGGGCCCGGGGCCGGCGGCGGCCGCGGACCCCGCCCCGGCCACCGCGCTCACGGACCGGCCAGAGCAGCACATAGGCCGTGGACACCGCCACGAAGCCCAGCCGCAGCAGCCCGCGCACCGCGTCGTCCGGGACGACGAAGACACTGCCGTACAGCGTCAGCAGCGCCAGCCAGCTCCACCAGGGCACCAGCCGGCGCTGCCCGATGACGTCCCACAGCAGGGTGCCGAGCAGCACCGACGCCGTGTAGTACGTGTAGACGCTCGGGTCGAGCACGATCCGGGCATTGGCCCCGAGGAGCACCACAGCGGGCCAGCGGCCCCGCCAGACCGCCACCGTGCCGAGGACCAGGCCCAGCGCGGCCTGCGCGGGGCGGTCCCAGCCGGGCGTCTCCGGGTCACCGACGCCGAGCCAGCGCAGGGCGGAGGCCGGATGGTTGGGGATGGCGAACTTGGCGGCGGCGAACGACTGCGGGTCGCCCACGAAGAACGGCAGCCAGGCGACCGCCACCAGACCCGCGCACCAGAGGGCGGCCCGCAGCCAGTGCCGCCGGGGAAGGGCCAGCAGCAGCGGGAGGAAGGCCAGCGCGGTGGGCTTGGAGTCCATCGCCAGGGCGAGGCAGGCGCCGGTGGCCGCCGGATTGCCCCGGGTGACGGCCCGGACCGCGAGCGCGGTGAAGAACAGCGCCAGTACGTCGTCCAGGTGCCCGAAGCGGACCGCCACCTCGATCCACATCGGGATGAAGGCGAGCCCGGCGATCAGCACCCGCTGGCGCAGCCGCTGGTGGTTGGTGCCGGTGCCCAGCAGGTGGTGGGCGGCGCTGCGCCCGGCCAGTACGACGATGACCAGGCCGAGCAGGGACATCAGCGCGGCGGCGAGGAACTGTCCGGTGGCCTCGGGGAACGGGTTGAACAGCCCGGCGGCGAGGAAGCTGATCGGGCCCATCTGGAGCTCGGGGTGGTGGGCGTAGAGGTTGAGGCCTCCGGTGCCGCCACCGCCCTGGTAGATCAGCTCGCCGCCGGTGTGCAGATAGTGCCAGGAGAAGCCGCCGTGCGGCTCCACCACGGCGAACCACAGCACCGTCCAGACGGTGAGCAGCACCAAGTGCATCCGCTGACTGATCGTCGGCACCGTATCTCAGCTCCCGCTTCCGGTGTGTGCGCTGTCGGGGCTGCACATCCCGGTCCGTAAGAGGGCCGAACGGGAGGAAAAGTTGTCCCGGCGGCGGACGTGCGGCCCCGCCAACGCTCTCATCCCGCGCTCACAGCGCACTCATGAGGTCCCTGCCGGGGCCCGGTTCGGCGGGTTCGCACGCGGGCGCGCGCCCTGCTGAGGGCGGGGGCGCGGGCCGGTACGCACGCCCTGCCGGGAGGCGGGAGCGCGGGTTCCGTACGCACGCCCTGTGCCGCACCCGGGCCCCGGGCTCGCGGCCGGGCCGCGCGCCCTACGCCACCACCTCCGCCGGCTCCCCCACGAAGGTCCGCCACAGCCGTGCGTAGCTTCCGTCCAGGGCCAGCAGCTCCTCGTGGGTACCGTCCTCGACCACCCGGCCGTGGTCCATCACGACGACCCGGTCCGCCCGTGCCGCCGTGGTCAGCCGGTGGGCGACCACCAGCGTGGTCCGCCGGCCGGCGATCCGGTCCGTGGCCTGGTTGACCAGGGCCTCCGACGCCAGGTCGAGTGCGGCCGTCGCCTCGTCGAGCAGCAGGATGTCCGGGTCGACCAGCTCGGCGCGGGCCAGTGCGATCAGCTGGCGCTGGCCCGCCGAGAGGTTCCGGCCGCGCTCGGCGACCTCGTGGAGGTAGCCGCCGTCCAGGGTCGCGATCATGTCGTGCGCGCCGACCGCCCGCGCAGCCGCCTCGACCTCGGAGTCGGTCGCGTCCACCCGCCCGTAGGCGATGGCGTCGCGGACGGTACCCGCGAAGAGGTACGCCTCCTGCGGGACGACCCCGAGCCGGTGCCGGTACGACGTCATGTCCATGTCCCGCAGATCGGTGCCGTCCGCCGTGACCCGGCCCGCCGTGGGGTCGTAGAACCGTGCGACCAGCTTGACCAGCGTGGACTTGCCCGCGCCGGTCTCCCCGACGAAGGCGACCGTCTGCCCGGCCGGAATCCGCAGATCGATACCGCTCAGCGCCGTCTCGGCCTCGGCAGGGCCGCCGGGCCCGAGGGCTCCGGCGGCCGGATCGGCCACCTCGGCAGGGCCGTACGCGAACGAGACACCCTCGAAGGCGATGTCCCCGCGCAGCGCCCCGACCTCCACCGGCACCGCGCTCGCCTCGGTGGACGTGGGCTCGACGAGCAGCTCCTGGATGCGCCGGAGCGAGACGGTGGCCTGCTGGTAACCGTCGAAGACCTGCGAGAGCTGCTGTACGGGGGCGAAGAACAGGTCGATGTAGAGGAGGTACGCGACCAGCGCGCCCGTGGTGAGGGTCCCGGCCTCGATCCGGTGCGAGCCGACGATCAGCACGGCCGCCGCGGCCACCGACGACAGCAGCTGGACGAACGGGAAGTAGACCGAGATCAGCCACTGCCCGCGGACCCGCGCCTGCCGGTAGTGGTCGCTGCGCCCGGAGAAGCGGACCGCTCCGGTGGACTCGCGGCGGAACGCCTGCACGATCCGCAGCCCGGAGACGGACTCCTGGAGATCGGCGTTGACGGCGGAAACCCGCTCACGCGCCAGCTCATACGCCCGGACGCTCTTCCTGCGGAAGACATAGGTGGCGACGGCCAGGAACGGGAGCGTCGCGAAGACGACCAGCGCCAGCTGCACATCGATCACGAACAGCACCACGAGGATGCCGAAGAAGGTGACGACCGAGACGAAGGCGGTGACCAGACCGGTCTGCAGGAAGGTGGAGAGCGCGTCGACGTCCGTGGTCATCCGGGTCATGATCCGGCCGGACAGCTCACGCTCGTAGTAGTCGAGGCCGAGCCGCTGGAGCTGCGCGAAGATCTTCAGGCGCAGGGTGTAGAGGACCCGCTCGCCGGTGCGTCCGGTCATCCGGGTCTCGCCGGTCTGCGCCAGCCACTGGACGGCCACGGTGACCAGGCCGAGCCCGGCCGCCGTCCACACCGCGCCGGTGGCGAGCCGGGTGACGCCCTGGTCGATGCCGTGCCGGATCAGGACGGGCAGCAGCAGCCCCATGCCCGCGTCGACGGCGACCAGGAAGAGGCTGACGAGCAGCACGGGTCCGAAGCCGCGCAGCAGACGGCGCAGCCCGTACGAGGTCTCGGCGGCGACGGCGTGCGCCTCGTCCACGTCCGGGGTGTCGGTGGCGGGCGGCAACGCGGCCACCTGGGCGAGGAGTTCGGGTGTCGCGGGCATCCCGCCGGGCGCGGTCGCCCGGTCGGCACCGTCGGGTCCCGTGCCGGTTCCGGTGCCGGTGCCGGTGCCGGGGGCTTCGCTGCGGACCCAGAGCTGCGGGGTAATGCCCCGCTCGACGTCGAACTCGGCGTCCAGCTCCGCACGTACGGACATGTCCTCCGGCTCGTCCGCCGGGGGCCCGGTGTGGCCGGGTGAGACACCGCCCAGTTCGTCCGGGTCGGTCAGCAGCCGCCGGTAGAGCGGCGAGCGCTCCGCCAGCTCCGCGTGGGTACCGATGTCCGCGAGCCGGCCGCCCTCGATGACCGCGATGCGGTCGGCGAGGTTGAGGGTGGAGCGGCGGTGCGCGATGAGCAGGGTGGTGCGGCCCGCCATCACGCCGCGCAGCGCCTCGTGGATCTCGTGCTCGACATGGGCGTCCACGGCGGATGTGGCGTCGTCCAGGAGGAGGAGCCGGGGGTCGGCGAGGATGGCGCGGGCGAGCGCGATGCGCTGGCGCTGGCCGCCGGAGAGGGTGAGGCCGTGCTCGCCGACCGTGGTGTCATAACCGGCGGGCAGTTCGGTGATGAAGCGGTCGGCCTGGGCGGCGCGCGCCGCGGTGCGGATCTGCTCGTCGGTGGCGTCGGGGACGCCGTACGCGATGTTGGCGCGGACGGTGTCGGAGAAGAGGAAGCTGTCCTCGGGCACCAGGCCGATGGCGGCCCGCAGCGATTCCAGGGTCAGTTCGCGTACGTCGTGGCCGCCGATGAGGACCGCGCCGTGCGAGACGTCGTAGAAGCGCGGCAGGAGCAGCGAGACGGTGGACTTGCCGCTGCCGGACGAGCCGACGACGGCGACGGTCTCGCCGGGCGCGATGGTCAGCGAGAAGCCGTCGAGCACCGGCCGGTCCTCGCTGTATCCGAAGGAGACATCGTCGAACTCGACGGTGGCAGCGGCGTCCGCCGGGAGCGTCTTCGTACCGTCCGGGATGGAGGGTTCGGTGTCGATCAGCTCCAGGACGCGTTCGACACCGGCGCGGGCCTGCTGCCCGACGGTGAGCACCATGGCGAGCATCCGGACCGGGCCGACGAGCTGGGCCAGATAGGAGGAGAAGGCGACGAACGTGCCGAGGGTGATCTCGCCCCGGGTGGCCAGCCAGCCGCCGAGTGCCAGCATCGCCACCTGTCCGAGGGCGGGGACGGCCTGGAGGGCGGGCGTGTAGCGGGAGTTCAGCCTGATGGTGCGCAGCCGCCCGGCGAAGAGCCTGCGGCTGACCGCGCGGAGCTTGCCGGTCTCCTGGTCCTCCTGGCCGAACCCCTTCACCACGCGGACCCCGGTGACGGCCCCGTCGACGACGCCCGCGACGGCGGCCGCCTGCCCCTGGGCGTACCAGGTGGCGGGGAAGAGCCGGGTCCTGCTGCGCTTGGCGATGATCCACAGGGCGGGCGCCACGGCCACCGCGATCAGCGTGAGGAGCGGGGAGAGCCAGGCCATAATGGCCAGCGAGATCAGGAAGAGCAGCACATTGCCGAGGGTCATCGGCAGCATGAAGAGCAGCCCCTGGATGAGCTGGAGGTCGCTGGTGGCGCGGCCGATGACCTGCCCGGTGGACAGCTCGTCCTGCCGCCGCCCGTCCAGCCTCATGATCGTCCCGTACATCTCGGTACGGAGGTCGTGCTGGACGTCGAGCGCGAGGCGGCCGCCGTAGTAACGCCTGATGTAGGTGAGGACGTAGACGACGACGGCGGCGCCGATCAGCAGCCCCGTCCAGACGGCGAGGGAGCGGGTGCCGTCGCCGATGACGTCGTCGATGATCACCTTGGTGACCAGCGGTACGAGCGCCATGACGGCCATCCCGGCGAGGGACGACCCGAGGGCGAGCAGCACATCGCGCCGGTACCGCCAGGCATACCCGACGAGCCGCCGCGCCCAGCCCTGCCGCGCACCGCCCTGCTGCATACTCTCCTGTTGCGCGGCGTCCGCCACTGGTGCCTCCCGTTGTCTCATACCACCGGAAGGACCCAACGCGGCGACCAGGCGATTTCATCCCGCCGCAACAATCGGGGGCCCAAGGCCGTCCGAAGGGCGTAGGGGGGCCGGTCCGCGGACCTAGGTCCGGCACATGCGGAGAGAAGCCGGTCGCCGGAGGTCGGACGGCCCGCCGGAGACCGGACCGCCGCACGAAAAATCGTTGCGTCCGTCACCCGGCCGGGTGATCCCGGGTAAGAACCCCTCTCGCCCCGCGCGGAGGCATATGTACGTTCGGCCCCATGGTCGGTCATGCGCAATGGAAGCTCTCTCGTGATCGAAAGGTCGCAGAGGGCATCACCGAAAGCCCGGAAAAGATCAAGCGACGCCAGGAGCTCAGGCTCGCCTTCGACCTCGGCCAGGCCGTCTACGACCGCCGGGCCGAGCTCGGCATCTCGCAGACCGAGCTGGCCCGGCGGGCCGAGATGACCCAGCCGCAGATCTCCAAGCTGGAGCTGGGCGGTACGGTGCCCACGCTCCCGCTCCTCGCCCGCCTCGCACGGGCCCTGGACGCGTCGCTCCAGCTGGAGCTGGTCGACGACGTGTCCAACGTGGCGTTCAGGGCGCGTACGACGGCCGCCTGAACCGTGCACCGCCCCGCGCCTCACCCCAGATGCGTCGGCGCGAACATCTTCAGTACCGCGGGCAGCACGACCACCGAGGGGCCCGGCGATGCCAAAGACTTGGCCAGGTCCTCCGTCAGCCTCTCCGGGGACGTACGGACCGCCGGGACCCCGAAGGACTCCGCCAGGGCCACGAAGTCCGGGCGGGTGAGTTCGGTGGCGGTGGCCTCGCCGAAGGCGTCCTCCATGTACTCGCGCAGGATGCCGTAGCCGCCGTCGTCCACGATCAGCCAGGTCACCGGCAGGCCGTACTGCTTGGCGGTAGCCAGTTCCGCGAGCGAGTACATCGCGCCGCCGTCGCCCGACACCGCGAGGACCGGTGTGGTCGGGTCGGCGACCGCGGCTCCCAGCGCGGCCGGGAAGCCGTAGCCGAGGCCGCCCGCGCCCTGGGCGCAGTGCAGGGCTCCGGGCCAGGCGGACCAGGCCCAGTAGGCGAGGATCGTCATGTCCCAGAAGCTGGGGGACGTGGCGGGCAGCGCGGCCCTGACCGAGGCCAGGATCTGCTGTTCGAGGTCCAGGTCCTGGCCCGCGATCCGCTCCGCGACCTTCGCGAGGACCGTGCGTACGGAGTCGGCCGCACCCGGGTCGGTGCGCTCCTCCACCGTTTCGATGAGGGCGGACAGCGCGGCCCTGGCGTCCGCGTGGATGCCGAGCGCCGGGTGGTTGGACTCCAGCTTGCCGAGGTCCGCCTCGATCTGGATGACCCGGCCGCGCGGCTTGAACGTGTGGTAGTTCGAGGAGAGTTCACCGAGTCCTGAGCCGACGACCAGCAGGACGTCCGCCGCCTCCAGGAAGTCCGTGGTGTGCCGGTCCTCCATCCAGGACTGGAGCGAGAGCGGGTGTTCCCAGGGGAAGGCGCCCTTCCCGCCGACCGTGCAGACGACCGGAGCGTCGAGCCGTTCGGCGAGCGCGCGCAGTTTGCCGGCCGCGTCGGACCGTACGACACCGCCGCCCGCGATGATCACCGGGCGTTCGGCGTGCGAGAGCAGATGCGCCGCCACCGCGGTCAGTTCGGGTCGCGGTTCCAGCTCGCGCGGGGTCGCGTCCGGCGCGGTGACCGGCGGCAGGATGGTCTCCGCGAGCAGGACGTCCTGCGGGATCTCCACCCAGACCGGGCCGTGCGGCGCGGTCAGCGCGGACTCCCAGGCCGCCGCGACGGCGGAGGGGATCTGGGACGCCGTACGCACGGTGTGCACCGACTTCACGATGTCGCGGAACGACGCCTGCTGGTCGCGGAGTTCATGCAGATATCCGTGCCGGCCGCCGCCGAGCCCGGCCGTCGGGACCTGGCTGGAGATCGCGAGCACGGGCGCGCTGGCCGCGGCCGCCTCCTGGAGGGCGGCGAGCGAGGTCAGCGCGCCGGGGCCGGTGGAGAGCAGCAGCGGGGCGGCCTCGCCGGTGATCCGGCCGTACGCGTCGGCGGCGAAGCCCGCGTTGTTCTCGACGCGCAGCCCCACGTACGAGAGCGCGGAGCGGCGCAGCGCGTCGAACATGCCGAGCGCGTGCTGGCCCGGCAGCCCGAAGACGGTGGTTGCGCCGAGGCCCTGGAGCGTTTCCACGACGAGGTCGCCGCCGTTGCGCCCGGCCGGAGGGTTCAGTGCGGCGGCGGTCTGTTCGGCGGTGAGCCTCGGGGTGTCGTGGTGGTGGTCGTGCGTCACTTCGCCCTGGCCTCGGCAATCTGGCGCGCCATGATCGTGGTGAGTTCGTACGCCGTGTGGGAGGCGGCGACGGAGGTGATCTCGGCGTGGTCGTACGCCGGGGCGACCTCGACCAGGTCGGCGGAGACCAGGTGGCAGGAGGAGAGCCCGCGGACGATTTCGAGCAGTTCGCGGGAGGTCAGTCCGCCGGCCTCCGGGGTGCCGGTGCCGGGGGCGTGCGCCGGGTCGAGTACGTCGATGTCGATGGAGATGTACAGCGGCCGGTCGCCGATGCGGGCGCGCAGCTGGTCGGTGATCTCGTCCACGCCGCGCCGCATGACGTCGGCCGACGTGACGATGCCGAAGCCCATCTTCGCGTCGTCGTCCAGGTCCTTCTTGCCGTAGAGCGGGCCGCGCGTGCCGACGTGGGAGAGCGCGGACGTGTCGAGGATGCCCTCCTCGACGGCCCGGCGGAAGGGCGTGCCGTGGGTGTACTCGGCGCCGAAGTAGGTGTCCCAGGTGTCGAGGTGGGCGTCGAAGTGGAGCAGCGCGACCGGGCCGTGCCGCTTGGCGACCGAGCGCAGCAGCGGCAGCGCGATGGTGTGGTCGCCGCCGAGCGTCATCATGCGGGCGCCGGTGGCGAGCAGGTCGTCGGCTGCGGCCTCGATGGTGTCGACGGCCTCGTTGATGTGGAACGGGTTGGCCGCGATGTCACCCGCGTCGGCGACCTGCGCGAGGGCGAAGGGCGACGCGTCCTGCGCCGGGTTGTACGGGCGCAGCAGCCGGGACGCCTCACGGATGGCGTTGCCGCCGAAGCGGGCGCCCGGCCGGTAGGAGACACCGGAGTCGAAGGGCACACCGACGACCGCCACATCGGCGGTGCCGACCTCGTCGAGCCTGGGCAGCCGGGCGAAGGTCGCGGGGCCTGCGTACCGGGGGACGCGGGACGAATCGACGGGGCCGCGCGGCTGTTCGGTGCTGCTCATGGGTGTGCCCTTCTTCTCTTTATTTCTGCGCTTTTGGCGCGAGTTCGATGCTTTGTGGGCCGGTGGGAACTTTAACGGTGGGCGGGTACGGAGTCCGAGCCGGATCCGGAGCCGGGCCCGCCCGCAGCTTCCGCACCCGCAGCTTCGGCACCTGTCGCTTCCGTACCCGTCCCGCCCCGCCCCGCCAGCCGCTCCCGCCAGGCCGCGAGCACCGCCGCGTCCGTCGGCTTCGTGGCCAGCGAGACGACGGCGTACACGACCAGGGAGCAGAGCAGCCCGTAGTAGATCGGCTCGTTGGCGAGTGCGCCGTACGCCACCATCAGACCGAGCACGGTGATCCCGCCCGCGGCGACGGACGCCAGCGCCCCCTGCACCGTGCCGCGCTTCCACAGCAGACCGCCCAGGATCGGCACCAGCAACCCGCCGACCAGCAGGTTGTAGGCGACCGTGAGCGCCTCGACGACGTTGTTCAGCGCGATGGCGATACAGATGACCACGATGCCCATGGCGAGGATGAAGGCCCGGTTGCCGCGCACCTCGTCGTGGTCGTCGTCGCGGGCGCTGCCGCCGCCGCGCAGGCCGCGCAGCCGCGACCAGATGTCGTTGTTGGCGACGGTGGCACAGGCGATCAGCGCCCCGGACGAGGTGGACATCACCGCGGCCAGCGCGGCGGCGAGCACCAGTCCTCTGACGCCGATGGGCAGTTCGTCCTTCACGATGGTGGCGAAAGCGGAGTCGGCGCTCGGCAGCTTCGGGTACAGGACCTTGGCCGCCGTCCCGATGACGGCCCCGGCGACCGCGTACACCAGGCAGTACGTACCGGCGACGGTCCCGCCGAGCCGGGCGACCCGGTCGCCGCGGGCGGTGAAGACCCGCTGCCAGATGTCCTGCCCGATGAGCATGCCGAAGGTGTAGATCAGGACATAGGTGAAGATCGTCTCGCCGCCGATGCCCAGCGGATCGAAGTACGAGGTGGGCAGCTCGGCCCTCATCGCGGAGAAGCCGCCGGCCTTGACGATCGCGATCGGCAGCAGCAGAAGCAGCACACCGATCGTCTTGACGACGAACTGCACCATGTCGGTGAGGGTGATCGACCACATCCCGCCGAGCGTCGAGTACGCGACGACGATCGCACCGCCGATGACGATCGCCACCGTCCGGTTCATGTCGAAGAGGACGTCGAAGATCGTGGCGTAGGCGATGGTCGATGTGACGGCGAGCATCAGCGTGTACGCCCACATGACGACGCCGGAGATGACCCCGGCCCGGCCGCCGTAGCGCAGGTCGAGCATCTCGGAGACGGTGTAGACCCTCAGCCGGGCGATGCGCCCGGCGAAGAAGACGCTCAGCGCGAGGAGCCCCAGGCCGATGGTGACGACCATCCAGGCGCCGGAGAGCCCGTACTGGTACCCGAGGCCCACCCCGCCGATGGTGGAGGCACCACCGAGCACGATGGCGGCCATGGTGCCGGAGTACATGGCGGGGCCGAGCCGGCGGCCCGCCACCAGGAACTCGGACTTGGACCTGGCGCGGCGCATGCCCCACCAGCCCATGGCGAGCATGCCCGCCAGATAGGCCACGATCACCGCGTAGTCGACTGCCATGCGCCCTCCCTCATCTCGCGGGGGCGGCCGTCGCGCCCTCTCTCGCGGGGGCGGCCGTCGCGCCTCTGCCATCTGCGCCACTGCGCCCGACTGCTTTCGCACGTTGACCCTAGGTGGCCGGAAAGAGACGTTGAAGTGTACGTTCCCTCCACTGACCTGTTGCGCCGATGGATGGATCATCCATGCCGGATCCGGCCGCTCCACCGACCTCGCCCGTCCAGCTGGCGGACCTGCTGGCCCGCCGCGACCTCGGGCTGCGCCAGGTCGCGGGCCCGCCGGCCGGGGAGGGCAGCGGGACCGCGGTGCGCTGGGTGCACACCAGTGAGATGGCCGACCCCTATCCGTATCTGCTCGGCGGTGAGCTGCTGCTGACCGCCGGGGTGCAGCTCGCCGACGACCCCGACCGGTACGCGGCACGCGTCGTCGCGGCAGGCGGCGCCGCACTCGGCTTCGGCCTGGCGCCGGTCTACGACACGGTGCCGCAGGCACTGGCCGACGCGTGCGACCGCCATGGTCTGCCGCTGCTTGAGGTCCCGACCAGGACGCCCTTCACGGCGGTGGCCCGCGCGGTGTGGGGCCTGATGGCGGAGGCACGCCACCATGAGCTGCGCCGGGTGACCCAGGCCCAGCAGGGTCTGGCAGCGGCGGCGGCCCGCCCGGACCCGGTGCCCGCGGTGCTGCGCCAGCTGGCCACCCGGCTGGGCGGCCGTGCCGCACTGCTCGCCCCGGACGGCACGGCGCTCCAGTCGGCGGGGCGCACGCCGGACCGGGAGGTGGACGGCGCACTGACGGCGCTGGCCCGGGTCGTACGCCGGGGCACACCGGGAGCGGGACCCACCGCCGGCCGGGACACACCAGGAGCGGGACCCACCGCCGGCCGGGACACACCGGGGAAGGGTCCCGGCGCCTCCCGCCCCGCCCCCGCGTCCGCCACCGACACCGTCGGCTCCACGCATCTCGCCGCGTATGCCGTGGCAGGCGGCGAGGGCCTGGTGCTCGGCGTGGCCACCCCGTCACGCGAACCGGGTGACCACACCATCGCCGGAGTCGCCGTCGTCCTGCTCTCGCTGCTCACCGCCCCCCGGCAGGGCGCCGACGAGGCGGCACGCTCATCCGCCCTGGTACGGCTGCTGCTCGGCGCCGCGCCCGCCGGTCTGGCGCCGCTGCTGGGCGACGGCCCCTGGAGGGTGGTGCACGCCCACGGCGCGGGGGCCCCGCCCGCCCTGGGCAGCCCGCTGGTGGACACGTCGTCCGACACCGTACGGATCCTGCTGCCCGCCGACCGCGAGATCGCCCGCCACCCCGGCTGGACCCTCGGGGTGAGCGCCCCGGCCGCGCTGCGGGACCTCCCGGCGGCCGACGCCCAGGCCGAACGGGCCCTGCGCCACGCGGAGGCAACCCGCACCCCGCTGTCCCGGCACGACGCCACGGGCCTGGCCGCCCTCATCGACCCGGCCGAGGCGGCGGCCCACGCCCGCGCCCTCCTCGCGCCGCTGGGCGACCCGCCGCCCGCCGCGCTGCTCGGCACACTGCGCACCTGGCTCTCCCTGCACGGCAGTTGGGACCGTACGGCGGTGGCGCTCTCCATCCACCGCAACACGGTCCGCCAGCGCATCGGCCGCTGCGCCGCCCTGCTCGGCTCGGACCTGGACGACATGGACGTACGGACGGAGCTGTGGTTCGCGCTGCGGCGGGGGTGAGGGTACGAAGAACACCCGCACCCTGCGTGTGCCCATCCCCGAGGTGACCGCCGAGACCTTGCGCAAGGCGCGAGGAGTCCAGAACCGCCACAGCGCATTGGTGCTGGATCTCGCCGACGCGGTGAACGTCGTACTCGCCGAGGCGTACGAGACCGATTGCGTCCTGACCCTGGACCGCCGGGACTTCAGGGCCGTGAGGCCGCTGACCGGCCACCAGGCGTTCCGGCTGCTGCCCGACGGTCCCCGACGCGGCGCACACGGGCCTACCGCACCGGACGCCCGCCCCGCAGCGTGCTCGGTCTCACCCTGGACAGCCCCGGTGACCTCCCGGTAACTTCGACTGAGCAAGCGCTTAGCAGGAGCGGCCGACCGGGCCGACCAGACCCCGGGGCCACGCCAGAACCGCAGAGGAGCCTTCCGTGCGCCGTACCGTTTACAACGAGGACCACGAGGCGTTCCGGGACACCATCCGGGCCTTCATCGAGGCCGAGGTCGTGCCCGTGTACGACGAGTGGCTGGCGGCCGGCCAGGCGCCGCGCGAGTTCTACTACAAGCTCGGTGAGCTGGGGATCTTCGGCATCGAGGTGCCCGAGGAGTTCGGCGGTGCGGGCGAGGAGTCCTTCAAGTTCCAGGCGATCATCTCCGAGGAGTGCGCACGCGCCGGTGTCTCCTTCGGCGGTTCCGGTGTGCACGTCGCGCTCTGTCTGCCGTATCTGAAGGCGTACGCCACCGAGGAGCAGAAGAAGCGCTGGCTGCCCGACTTCGTCAGCGGCGCTTCGATGTACGCCATCGCCATGACCGAGCCGGGCACCGGTTCCGACCTGGCCGGGATGAAGACCACAGCCAAGCTCTCGGACGACGGCACGCACTACGTGCTCAACGGCGCCAAGACCTTCATCACCGGCGGTGTGCACGCCGACCGCGTGATCGTCTGCGCGCGCACGGCCGCCCCGACCCCGGAGGACCGCAGGTACGGCATATCCCTGCTCGTCGTCGACACCAAGTCCGAGGGGTACGCGGTCGGCCGCAAGCTGGACAAGCTCGGCCTGAAGACCTCCGACACCGCCGAGCTCTCCTTCACCGACGTGAAGGTCCCGGTCGGCGATCTGCTCGGCGAGGAGAACAAGGGCTTCTCCTACCTCGGCCAGAACCTGCCGCAGGAGCGTCTCGGCATCGCCGTCGGCGCGTACGCGCAGGCCGCCGCGGCCGTCCGGTTCGCGCAGGAGTACGTCCAGGACCGCACGGTCTTCGGCAAGACCGTCGCCTCCTTCCAGAACACCAAGTTCGAGCTGGCCGCCTGCAAGGCCGAGGTGGACGCGGCCGAAGCGGTCTGCGACCGCGCCCTGGAGGCGCACGACCAGGGCGAGCTGTCGGCGGCCGAGGCCGCTTCCGCGAAGCTCTTCACCACCGAGGTCGCACACCGCGTGATCGACAAGTGCCTCCAGCTGCACGGCGGTTACGGCTACATGAACGAGTACCCGATCGCCCGCCTCTACGCCGACAACCGGGTCAACCGGATCTACGGTGGCACCAGCGAGGTCATGAAGATGATCATCGCGAAGAACATGGGCCTCTAGACCGGCCGGGACAGCCGGCGACAAGCGGCAGAGAACACCTTGTAGAAGGTGCAGAGCTTGTAGAACTTGTAGAAATGGCCCCATGAACCAGGCACTTGAGTCCCTGCTCGATCTGCTCGACCTGGAGCGGATCGAGCAGGACATCTTCCGCGGTCTGAGCCGCTCCGCCGTCGTGCCGCGCGTCTTCGGCGGCCAGGTCGCCGCCCAGGCCCTGGTCGCCGCCGGGCGCACCGTGCCCGACGACAGGACCGCGCACTCGCTGCACGCGTACTTCCTGCGCCCCGGCGACCCGGGCGCACCGATCGTGTACACGGTCGACCGCATCCGCGACGGCCGCTCCTTCACCACGCGCCGGGTGGTCGCCGTCCAGCACGGGCAGCCGATCTTCCACCTCTCGGCATCGTTCCAGACGTACGAGGAGGGGCTCGACCACCAGCTGGCCATGCCGGCCGCGCCCGCCCCCGAGACGCTGCCCACGGCGGCCGAGATGCTGCCCCGGTACGCGGACCGCTTCCTGGAGCCGGGGGTCGTGGACCGGCTGATCGAGGCGCGCGCCGCGGTCGATCTGCGGTACGTGGACGCCCCGCCGTTCGGCAGCGTCGGCACCCCGCGCGAGCCGCGCTCGCAGGTCTGGTTCCGCACGAACGGCAAGCTGGCGGACGACCCGCTGCTGCATGTCTGCCTCGCGACGTACGTCTCCGACATGACGCTGCTCGACTCGGTGCTGCTGGCGCACGGCCGGGGCGGCTGGGCGGTCGGCGACGTGGTAGGCGCCAGCCTGGACCACGCGATGTGGTTCCACCGCCCGTTCCGGGCCGACGAGTGGCTGCTGTACGACCAGGAGTCCCCGTCGTCGTCCGGTGGCCGCGGCCTCGGACAGGCCCGGATCTACACCCAGGACGGGCAGTTGGCGGTCACGGTGATCCAGGAGGGCGTGATCCGGGTCCCGAGGTGAGGGCCCGGAGACCCTGGGCCCCGGGGGCGGGTCGGCAGCCGTCAGGGCACCCGGGGCGGATCAGCAGGCGCCAGGCACCCGGTCGGGTCGGCTACTGCCCTTCGGGCCGCAGTGTCTGGTTTCCGGAGTGCACGTCGAAGTCCCCGACGTACCACTTCCCGTCGATCCGGTCGGCCATCACCTTGGCCGTGAAGGACTTCGGGTCCACGTTGTGCGAGCGGGCCAGGATGCTGGCCCGCAAGGACTTCCCGTCGACGGTGATCTTGGCCGTAGGAACGACGGCCTTGTCGGCCTTGGGCGTGGGCGCGTCGACCTTCACGGTCGGCTTGCCGGAGGCGTTCTGCGGTGTGAACGCCTTGCTCATGGCGTTCAGACCGGGGGCCATCTTCTTCAACGTCGCCGCGTCGCACATCTGGGGAGTCGTAGCCTTCGGCGCCGAATCGCTACCGGGCGCCGCGGAGAGCAGACACGCCTGCTTCGCGTCCTTCTCGATGATCGCGCCGACCCAGGCACCGACGGCGGAGGACACGGTGGACTGGCTGCCCTTCTGCGCACCGGCACCGGCACCGCCACCCGCCGAGCCGCCAGAGCTGTCCGTCGGGCTTCCCGACGGGGAAGGACTGTCGCTGTGCGAGGCGGAGGAGGAATGCGAACCGCCCGAACACGCCGCCACGAGCGGCACCGCCGCCAGCAACGCGGCCGCGGCTGCGTAGCCCATCCCCCTCTTACCGGACTCTGGTCGTGTCATGGGTCGTGTCATGACTCTCTGCTCCTCACACGGTGTTGCGCCCGGCTGGTTGCCCATCGGTGAGTACAAGCCGGGCGGGGGGCGAACGGCTGCGCCAAACGCTACAGCGTCGGTGTTTGCGGAGGCACACGCGGAGCGGTCCGTAACCGGTCTTCATCGCAGGTGCGCTCGTAGATCCCGCAAGCACGGCTCGATGCCGCATCAGGGCCACTACGGGGAACCCAAGTTGTGTCCCAGTGATAGGGCTGGCTCGTCGGGGAAGCCGGATGAGTCAGGCTCCGGTGGAGGCGCCTGGGGTCTGCGGTGCGTGTGGTGGGCGAGGAGCAGCCCGAGAGGGACCGAGAGCACGACCCAGGCCCCGAGGACGATGAACGTGGTGGTCATACGACTTCTTTGCGTCTCGTGGAGGTTCTGAGCAGATCTGGAGGGGTGTTACCGCCCTTCGGGGAACTATGCACGTGGCATGAATCACACAAGCGCCAGAAGCTTTCACATGACAATAATTGCCGTACAGCAACAGGCATTTACAAGGGCCCATGCGGATCTGAGGCAGCTATCGAAGGTTCCATGTATCAAACTCCTTCATTAACGCTCAGTTAGATCAGTTACTCGCAGCCAGTATTGACGGAACGTTAGCTTCCGTGAGTTATCTGTGATGAGCATGTGACGACGTGCCAGGGGGCGCGTCGTCACATGTGGGGACGGCCTCAGCCCAGCCGAACTCGCTGTCGCAACCGACGGTTCGGAAAGCATCGGAACTGGAGGAGATTCCGGCAAGTGCTCCGCAAGCGCTAAGTGCACCTTCTGAATTCGAGCCGGAAGGAAAATAATGCGAGCACTGCTGCTGGCCCAGAGCGACCGCCCCGACGGCCCTTCCTGGACCCCGTATGCAGCGATCGGGATATTCGTCTTCTTCGCGATCATCATCGCTGTGGCGTACATCAAGAGGCGCAGCTAACCCGAGGGGGAGGCTGGGCAACCCTCCTCCTCAATATTATTCGAATCTTCGAATCAAACAGAATTCTTGACCATCGGGTCGACTAGCGCAATACTGGAGAATCCTTTACGTGACTGGATTCCTGTATTAGTTCCCCACTTTGCGATCGATGCCTTAAGTAACTGCCGCACTGAAAAAGGCGGAATTACCGGGCCACAGAACTCCTACTTTTTTGTCGGCGGCACCTATCTGCCCCAGGCAACGGAAACCGAAACGCTTACGCTGACGACAAGCTTATCAACAACACCAACCCTACGGGCACAAAAACCTGGGAACTCTCAGCAGAAATCTGTGTTTTCGGCTGCAAGAATCAGGCATTTAAGTTACGGCGGGTCACATGGTCTGCAAACCACAGGAACTCGCAGCAAGTGTAAATCATGAATAGCGAAAGAGAAGAGAATGAACCTCTCATCCGCCGATCCTGATGGTTTCGGACATCTCTTGCTCACTCTGGCACCACTGATATTTCTTGTTCTGCTCGTATGCGCTGGTGTAATTTTCTTGCTATATCGATCCAAGAAACGTCGAGGACCGCACTGAGCGGCCCCTGACTCCAGATAAGTCCGGGCGCCGAGAGTGAGAATTCAGCCCAGGTTTATACCTACGGCTGAATCCAACACAATCTTCCAGGGGTAGTCAGCCGATTAGGATTTTAGAGGTTCCGAACTCTCCCTCTTGTCGGCTCATGGCGGGCCACCCCTACGGGAGAAATGAAACTCCGGTCTACCGGTGCCGAGCCGATAAAGGCCCGACACCGGTAGACACCCTTACCGAGGCACCTTGGAAGGACGCAAACAATGAAAGCACCAGAGAGAAACTACATAATTTTCATCCTGATCATACTGGCGATAGGATTTGGTTCGATTCTCGAAGGTTGGGCAGGAGGAGGGTCACGCGGAGGGATGTTTATAGGGCTGGGAATTTTCATGCTGGCATCTGCGGGATTTTTGATTTATTCGTACATCAAGCGAACAAACCAAAGTGACCGTTTGTGAGACAATTTACTGCTGCGACAGCTCGGTATCCGTAGCTCCCGAGAAATATTTTGGATCTGCCGAGAGCATTAAAAAATGACCCACCCGCTGTCTCTGTAGGTCCCGCTGTCTCTGTAGGTGTTGATGAGCCGTGCCGGACGCGCTCACTGCTTAGGTCAGGGTCAGTTGACTCCATCTTTTTCGGGTAAATAGTCGAGGAGACCAAAATGCGCAGAAGGGGTAAGAAGGGGGCCTTTACCACAATAGTCGGCACAGCCGTGACGACTGCCGTCCTCGGGGTAACAGCTACGGCTGTAGGGCTGCTCGATGGCACCCTTGCCCAGGCGGCTCTGCTCTTCGCCGGCGCGGGCCTCTTGGGTGGCCTCGTGATCGTCGTTTTCGCCACTACCAGAACCGATGATTCTTACGACGGCTAACATCATGAGTTGATCTGGCGGTGGGTGATCAGGCAGCAGGCGAGCTTGAGGGAGACTTCGTGGATGTCGACTCGGCAACTCCCGGCGGATGCGGAGGTGTTTGAAGTCGTGGAGCCGGTCCACGGTGCACTCATGGCGGGAACAACCCGACGAATCGCCTCCACGATGGTGCTCCTCGCGCTCGCCCTCATGGGGTGCTCCCGGAGCGAAACAGTTCGGCCGAAGAGTCATGAGACGATCACGCACAAGCAGGCTGTTGCTCGTGCGGAGCAAATTGTCCGTGAGACCGTCGACGAGCTCACACCCAGGCCAAGGCTGGAAATCTACCAGCCCGGCTCTGCCGATACTCAGTGCCTGGACCCCACCGACGGGGGTTCGGAGAAGCGCCTTGTGGTCTCACGTGGTTATTGGCTGCGCGGGATCAGCAAGGCTGACAACCGGAGTATCGGGCAGCAGATTCTCCGGCTGTGGAAGAAGAAGGGCGACCTGATCACATCAACCACCGAGATCGGTACAGACAGGCCAGAAATCCATGGCGGCAGCAAACCGGACGACTTCCTTATCGCCCTTGAGCCCAGCGACAACGGATGGTTGTCGATCGGTGTCTCGTCGCCCTGCATCTGGCCGCAGGGGACACCACCGCCTTCGAATTGAGAAATACGGCGCGTCTGCCCACCGGGCAGACTGCACCAAGCGCCGCCCCTCACGCCCCAGTCAGCCGCCCAGCCCCGCCGCATCGAGCAGATACGCCGTCATCGGGTCGTAGAAGCGCGGGTCCATGACGTGGTCGTCCAGGGGGATCGTGACCTGGAGGGTGCCCTCGGCCTCGGCCAGGAACAGGGCCGGGTCGTTGCAGTCCGCGTAGCCGATCGAGTCGAGGCCGCGCTGGCCCGCGCAGCCTGCCCAGCCGTGGTCGGCCACGACCAGGTCGGGCAGCGGTCGGCCGGCGCGCTCCAGGCCGTCGAGGATGGCGCGCATCGGCTCGGGCGAGTGGGTGTGCCAGAGGGTCGCGCCGCGCTCCAGCATGGCCACGTCGGCGAACTGGAAGACCATGCCCTCGTCGGCGCTGAGCCCGCCCGGGATCCGTACGATCTCGCAGCCCGCCGCACGTAGCGCGTCGGCCGTCGCCCGGTGGACGTCGAGGAGGCCCCCCGGGTGGCCGGTGGCGAACAGCACGCTCTCGTTGCCCTCGGCGGCCTTCCGCAGTCGGGCGGCCATCCGGTCCAGGGCGTCGACCGTCAGCTCCGGGTCGATGGTGTCCTGGCCCTGCCGGTGGCCGGGGTCGTCGTTGACGCCGCAGCGCTCGGCCATGACGGCGAGTACGTCCTGCTCGTCCGCCCAGCGGTCACCGAGTTCGAGCCCCAGCCAGAAGTGCCGGTCGCCGTTGGAGAGCTTGCGGTAGTGGGAGAGGTTGTTCTCCCGGGGCGTGGCGACGTTCCCGGCGATGCGGGTGCGGACGAGGTGGTCGACGAGTTCGGCGCGGCTGGGTATCGGCATGAGCCCATTGTGCCGTCAGGGCTTCTCCCCGTCAGTCCGGTATCGGGGGCGACACCTCGGTGTCGGCGGCGGGCGGGGGCGTGGCGACGACGACGGACAGTGCCGGCCGGCCCCGCTCACCCGCTCCGGCGCGTACGTCAGCCCGCCGCCGGAGTCCGGTCCGGGGCCGCGCCCGCCACTTGCTCCGGTGCCTGGTCATCCAGCGCCTCGAAAGCCCCGTGGGCCAGGCGGCGCAGCAGTACCCCGGTGGCGGTACGCCCGGGGAGGCCGCCGGTGCCGAGGTGCGGGGTGGAGTTCAGCAGGCCGAAGACGGCGTGCACGGCCGCGCGGGCCTCCTGCTCCGGGGTGTGCGGGTACAGCTCGCGTACGACGGTCACCCACAGCTCGACGTACTGCCGCTGAAGCCTGCGGACCGCCTTGCGGTCGCTGTCGCGCAGCCGGTCCAGCTCCCGGTCGTGGACGGTGATCAGCGGGCGGTCGTCAAGCGCGAAGTCGATGTGCCCGTCGATCAGCGAGGCCAGCACCGCCGCCGGGCCTCCCACGGCCTGCCCGGCGCGCATCCGGCCGCCGTCGAGCAGCCGCTCGCTGATCCCGACGAGCAGCTCGGCGAGCATCGCGTCCTTGCCCGCGAAGTGGCGGTAGAGGCCGGGGCCGCTGATGCCCACCGCCGCCCCTATCTCGTCGACGCCCACGCCGTGGAAACCGCGCTCGGCGAAGAGGCGCGCCGCCTCCTTGAGGATCTGCTCGCGCCGCGTCGGGGCGTCCGTCCTGCTGCTCATGGCTCCATTCTAGACAGCGGGGTTAGCGAGCGTTAACCTGACCGCAGGAGTTAACGATCACTAACCGCCCGGACCGGGTAGGGATGGTCGGACCGAACCGATCAACCCAATCGGTGAGAACTCGGTCAGAGAAGCACCAGAAGAGAAACCAGAAGAGAACACGAGCGAGCAGAGGGGGCCCGACCCATGCGGCAGGCACCAGTCCTGACGAGCGCGGCCGATCCCGCTTCGGAGGCCTGGCAGGCCAACGAGGCGGCGCACGGAGCGCTCGCCGACGAGCTGCGGACCAGGCTGGCCACCGCACGCCTCGGCGGCGGCGAGAAGTCGCGGGCCCGCCATGTGGCGCGCGGGAAGCTGCTGCCGCGCGACCGTGTGGACACCCTGCTCGACCCCGGCTCGCCCTTCCTGGAACTGGCACCGCTGGCCGCCGACGGCATGTACGGCGGATCGGCGCCCGCCGCCGGGGTCATCGCCGGTATCGGCCGGGTGAGCGGCCGCGAGGTGGTCGTGGTCGCCAATGACGCCACGGTCAAGGGCGGCACGTACTACCCGATGACCGTGAAGAAGCATCTGCGCGCCCAGGAGGTGGCCCTGGAGAACCGGCTGCCCTGTGTCTACCTGGTCGACTCGGGCGGCGCCTTCCTGCCCATGCAGGACGAGGTCTTCCCCGACCGTGACCACTTCGGCCGGATCTTCTACAACCAGGCCCGGATGTCGGGCGCGGGCATCCCGCAGATCGCCGCCGTGCTCGGCTCCTGCACCGCGGGCGGCGCGTACGTCCCTGCGATGAGCGACGAAGCGGTGATCGTCCGCAACCAGGGCACGATCTTCCTCGGCGGCCCGCCGCTGGTGAAGGCCGCGACCGGCGAGGTCGTCACGGCCGAGGAACTGGGCGGCGGCGAGGTGCACGCGCGGACCTCGGGAGTCACCGACCACCTCGCCGAGGACGACGCGCACGCGCTGCGCATCGTCCGGACCATCGTCTCCACCCTGCCCGAGCGCACCCCGCTCCCCTGGTCCGTGGAGCCGGTGGAGGAGCCGGCGGTCGACCCGGCCGGGCTGTACGGCGCGGTGCCGGTCGACTCCCGTACGCCGTACGACGTACGGGAGGTGATCGCCCGGATCACGGACGGCTCCCGGTTCGCCGAGTTCAAGGCGGAATTCGGTACGACGCTGATCACCGGCTTCGCCCGGATCCACGGCCATCCGGTCGGCATCGTGGCCAACAACGGCATCCTCTTCGCCGAGTCCGCCCAGAAAGGCGCGCACTTCATCGAGCTGTGCGACCAGCGCGGCATCCCGCTGCTCTTCCTGCAGAACATCTCCGGCTTCATGGTCGGCCGTGACTACGAGGCGGGCGGCATCGCCAAGCACGGCGCCAAGATGGTGACGGCGGTGGCCTGCACCCGGGTGCCGAAGCTGACGGTGGTCGTCGGCGGGTCGTACGGCGCGGGGAACTACTCGATGTGCGGGCGGGCGTACTCGCCGCGCTTCCTGTGGATGTGGCCGAACGCCAAGATCTCCGTGATGGGCGGCGAGCAGGCCGCTTCCGTCCTGGCCACGGTCAAGCGCGACCAGCTGGGCGACGACTGGAGCGCCGAGGACGAGGAGGCGTTCAAGGCCCCGGTCCGCGCCCAGTACGAGCAGCAGGGCAACGCCTACTACGCCACGGCCAGGCTCTGGGACGACGGGGTGATCGACCCGCTGGAGACCCGCCAGGTCGTCGGCCTCGCGCTGACCGCCTGCGCCAACGCCCCGCTGGCCGAGAAGGACCGTACGGCGCCCGGCTACGGCGTCTTCCGGATGTGATGGGTGTGGCTCGTGTGGCGGATGCGAGGGGTGTGGCAGACGTGACGAGGGTGGCGAATGCGGTGACGACGGCAGATCTGATGAGGGTGGACATGTTCGACAGCGTTCTGATCGCCAACCGGGGCGAGATCGCCGTACGCGTCATCCGTACGCTGCGGGAGCTGGGCATCCGCTCGGTCGCCGTCTACAGCGACGCGGACGCCGACGCCCGGCACGTACGGGAGGCGGACACCGCGGTCCGGCTCGGTCCGGCGCCCGCAGCCGAGAGCTATCTCTCGGTGGAGCGGCTGCTGGACGCGGCGGCGCGCTCCGGCGCGCAGGCGGTCCATCCCGGGTACGGATTCCTTGCCGAGAACGCGGAGTTCGCGCAGGCGTGCGCCGATGCGGGCCTGGTCTTCATCGGGCCGCCCGCCTCCGCGATCTCCCTGATGGGCGACAAGATCCGGGCCAAGGCGACGGTGCGGGCGGCAGGGGTCCCGGTGGTCCCCGGCTCGTCGGGCAGCGGCCTCTCGGACGCCGAACTGGCCGCTTCCGCACGGGAGATCGGGATGCCGGTGCTGCTGAAGCCGTCGGCGGGCGGCGGCGGCAAGGGCATGCACCTGGTACGCGACGAGGCGCTGCTCGCCGACGAGATCGCATCGGCCCGGCGCGAGGCCCGGTCCTCGTTCGGCGACGACACCCTGCTGGTGGAGCGGTGGATCGACCGTCCGCGCCACATCGAGATCCAGGTACTCGCGGACGCCCACGGGAACGTCGTGCACCTCGGTGAGCGCGAGTGCTCCCTCCAGCGCCGCCACCAGAAGATCATCGAGGAGGCGCCGTCGGTCCTGCTGGACGAGGCAACCCGGTCCGCGATGGGCGAGGCGGCGGTCCAGGCCGCGCGCAGCTGCGGGTACACGGGCGCGGGCACGGTGGAGTTCATCGTCCCCGGCAACGACCCCTCCTCGTACTACTTCATGGAGATGAACACCCGTCTCCAGGTCGAGCACCCGGTGACCGAGCTGATCACCGGTATCGACCTGGTGGAGTGGCAGCTGCGGGTCGCCGCCGGAGAGCAACTGCCATACGGGCAGAAGGACATCACGCTCACCGGGCACGCCATCGAGGCGCGGCTCTGCGCTGAGGACCCGGCCCGCGGCTTCCTGCCGTCCGGCGGCACGGTGCTGGCGCTGCGCGAGCCGCAGGGCCATGGCGTACGGACCGACTCGGGCCTCAGCGAAGGGGTGGAGGTCGGCAGCCGCTACGACCCGATGCTGTCGAAGGTCATCGCGTACGGCCCCGACCGCCCCACCGCGCTGCGCAGGCTGCGGGCGGCGCTGGCCGGCACGGTCACGCTGGGCGTCCCGACCAACGCGGGCTTCCTGCGGCGACTGCTCGCCCATCCGGCGGTGGTGGCGGGCGAGCTGGACACCGGTCTGGTGGAGCGGGAGGCGGACGGTCTGGTGCCGGACACCGTGCCGCCCGAGGTGTACACGGCGGCGGCCGCGGTAAGGGCCGCCCGGCTGGCCCCCGGGCCGGACGCCTCCGGCTGGACCGACCCGTTCTCGGTGCCGAGCGGCTGGCGGCTGGGCGGCGACCCGCTGCCGGTGGCGCAGTGGCTCCAGATCCCCGGGCACGAGGCGGTACGGGCCGGTGGCTCGGGCCGGGTCACGCCGGACACGGTGTCGGTCACGGTCGACGGGACCGTGCACACCTTCCACCGCGCCGGGGACTGGCTCGGCCGGGACGGCGACGCCTGGCACGTCCAGGACCACGACCCCGTACAGACCACGCTGGACGCGGCGGCCGGGCGGGGCGGGGCCGGTTCGCTCACCGCGCCGATGCCGGGCACTGTCACCCTGGTCAAGGTCGCCACCGGGGACGAAGTAGTAGCCGGTCAGGGCCTGTTGGTGGTCGAGGCGATGAAGATGGAGCACCTGATCACCGCACCGCACGCGGGCACCGTCACGGAGCTGGACGTCGCCCCCGGCACGACGGTCGCGATGGACCAGGTGCTGGTGGTCGTGACACCGGCCGACGCCCTGGACGTCCCGGCCGCGAGTCCGGCAGATGTCCCGGCGGGGACCCCCGCCGACGTCCCGACCGCGGCCCCGGCCGATGTCCTCCCGGGCAGCATCCCGGTCGGCGACCAGACCGGCGACCCGACCGGCGCCCCGGCCGGAATCCCGCAGGAGGAGTCATGACCGACGGTCTGCCCATGCCCGTACCGGCGGAGGGGCTGCCGCCCCGGGTCCGTATCCACGAGGTCGGTGCGCGCGACGGGCTGCAGAACGAGAAGACGGTCGTACCGACCGAGGTGAAGGCGGAGTTCATCCACCGCCTGGCGGCGGCGGGCCTGACGACCATCGAGGCCACCAGCTTCGTCCACCCGAAGTGGGTGCCCCAACTGGCCGACGCCGGGCAGCTGTTCCCACAGCTCGACGACATCCCGGGGGTGGACCTGCCGGTCCTGGTGCCCAACAGCCGGGGCCTGGACCGCGCCCTGGAGCTGGGCGCCCGGCGGATCGCGGTCTTCGGCAGCGCCACCGAGTCCTTCGCCAAGGCCAATCTGAACCGCACGGTGGACGAGTCGCTCGCCATGTTCGAACCGGTCGTCGCGAAGGCCCGCGACGCCGGGCTCCAGGTGCGCGGCTATCTCTCGATGTGCTTCGGCGACCCCTGGGAGGGCCCGGTCCCGGTCGACCGGGTGGTCGCGGTCACCCGGCGGCTGCGGGACCTCGGCTGCGACGAACTGAGCCTCGGCGACACCATCGGAGTGGCGACACCAGGCCACGTACGGGCCCTGCTCACCGGCCTCAACGAGGCGGGCGTCGGCACCGACGCGCTCGCCGTGCACTTCCACGACACCTACGGCCAGGCGCTCTCCAACACGCTGGCCGCGCTCCAGTACGGCGTGACCACGGTGGACGCGTCGGCGGGCGGCCTCGGCGGCTGCCCGTACGCGAAGTCCGCCACCGGCAATCTCGCCACCGAAGACCTCGTCTGGATGCTCGAAGGACTCGGCATCGAGACCGGTGTCGACCTCGGCCGCCTCACCGCCACCAGCGTGTGGATGGCCGGACAACTGGGCCGACCCAGCCCGTCCCGCACCGTACGCGCCCTCTCCCACCAGGAGCAGTAACGATGGACCACCGACTCAGCACCGAACACGAAGAACTCCGCCGCACGGTCGAGGCGTTCGCGCACGATGTGATCGCCCCCAAGATCGGCGACTTCTACGAGCGCCACGAGTTCCCGTACGAGATCGTCCGCGAGATGGGCCGGATGGGCCTGTTCGGGCTGCCGTTCCCGGAGGAGTACGGCGGGATGGGCGGCGACTACCTCGCCCTGGGCATCGCCCTTGAGGAGCTGGCCCGCGTCGACTCGTCGGTGGCGATCACCCTGGAGGCAGGCGTCTCGTTGGGCGCGATGCCGGTCTTCCTCTTCGGCACCGACGAGCAGAAGCGTGAGTGGCTGCCCCGGATGTGCTCGGGCGAGATCCTGGGCGCCTTCGGCCTGACCGAGCCGGAGTGCGGCTCGGACGCGGGCGGCACCCGCACCACGGCGGTGCGCGACGGAGACGACTGGGTGATCAACGGCTCCAAGTGCTTCATCACCAACTCCGGTACGGACATCACGGGCCTGGTCACGGTCACCGCGGTCACCGGCCGCAAGCCGGACGGCCGCCCGCGCATCTCCGCGATCATCGTCCCCTCGGGCACCCCCGGTTTCACGGTGGCGGCCCCGTACTCCAAGGTCGGCTGGAACGCATCGGACACCCGTGAGCTGTCCTTCTCGGACGTACGGGTCCCCGCGGCGAACCTGCTCGGTGAGGAGGGCCGCGGTTACGCCCAGTTCCTGCGCATCCTCGACGAGGGCCGGGTGGCGATCTCCGCCCTGGCGACGGGCCTCGCGCAGGGCTGCGTGGACGAGTCGGTGGCGTACGCGAAGCAGCGCCACGCCTTCGGCCGCCCGATCGGCGACAACCAGGCCATCCAGTTCAAGATCGCGGACATGGAGATGAAGGCCCACACGGCCCGCGTCTCGTGGCGCGACGCGGCCTCGCGGCTGGTGAGCGGCGACCCGTTCAAGAAGGAGGCGGCGCTGGCGAAGCTGTACTCCTCGACGGTGGCGGTGGACAACGCCCGCGAGGCGACCCAGATCCACGGCGGGTACGGCTTCATGAACGAGTACCCGGTGGCCCGGATGTGGCGCGACTCCAAGATCCTGGAGATCGGCGAGGGCACGAGCGAGGTCCAGCGGATGCTGATCGCACGGGAGTTGGGGCTGCCCTCGGGCTCGTGACGGGGTCCTGTGGTGCGGCCGGTGTGCCGGGGAGGCCGGTCACCCGACCTGGTCGACCCGCACACCGAACGCCGTCTCCAGCCGCTCCCGGCCCGTGTCGGTGAGACGGACGACGCGGCGGTACTTTCCACGGCGGAGCCAGTCGAGCGCCAACAGGCGGCCGGTGATCGCGGCACCGAGTGCCCCTGCCAGGTGGTGGCGCTGTTCGGACCAGTCGACGCAGTAGCGGACCGTGGCGCGCCGCCGGGGCAGGGCATCCACGTCGACGCCGACGATGCCGAGTTCCCGTCGGCCTCGGGGCGTGAGCAGATAGCTGACGTCCGTGGAACCATCACCGCGCTGTGTCTCATCGGCGGTGAGAACGGCCTGCTCCAGCAGGGCGTCCATCAGGGCGACTCCGAGGCGTCCGGCCAGGTGGTCGTAGCAGAGCCGGGCGCGCAGCAATGCCTTCGCCCGAGTGTCCGCGCTGAGCGAGTTCGGTGGCAACGGGCGTGCCAGGCGGGCGAGTTGTTCGAGTGCACGGGCGACATCGGTGGTGGCCAGCCGGTAGTAGCGGTGGCGTCCGTCCAGCTCGACGGTCAGCAGCCGGGCCTCGCGGAGCCTGGCGAGATGGCGGCTGATGGTGGAATTGCTGACCCCGGCCTCGGCTGCGAGCGCACTGGCCGGAAGAGCGCCGCCACTCGCGAGGGCCATCAGCACCTTGGCCCGGGAGGGGTCGCCGATCGCCGCCGCGACATGCGCCACATCTGTTTCGGTACGGGCCTTGTCCATGTCGTCCAGGGTATGTCGAGGACGTTTCGCCCATGGGCGTAATGATCCGGCACCACACTGGCCGTATGGCGACAAACGATCGGCCGGCGGATGAGCCGGCGGGCAGAGCGCGGCACGCGGCACTGCCCCTCGTGGCCATCTGCCTCGGCTACTTCATGGTCATCCTGGATGTCACGGTGGTCTCCGTGGCCGTACCGGTCATCGGCACCGCCCTGCACACCTCGGTGACCGGGCTGCAGTGGGTGGTGGACGGCTACAGCGTGGTGTTCGCCGGGCTGCTGCTGTTCTGCGGCGGGCTGGGTGACAAGCTCGGCGGCAGGTCGGTCGTCCTGGTCGGACTGCTGGTCTTCACACTCGCCTCCGCGGGCTGCGGCGCCGCTCCCACCGCGTCGGGGCTCATCCTTGCGCGGCTGGTGCAGGGCATCGGAGCGGCGCTGATGGTCCCGGCTTCGCTGGCGCTGCTGAAGTCCGCCTATCCGGACAAGGCCGCACGCGCACGAGCTTTCGGCGTCTGGGCTGCGGTCTCCGGTCTCGCCGCGGGGGCCGGGCCTGTCGTCGGCGGTGTCCTCGTCGCCGGGTTCGGCTGGCGGTCCATCTTCCTCGTCAACATCGTCGTCGGGGCGGTCGCGCTCGCCCTGACCGTGCGGTACGTACCGTCCACGCACACCCGGACCGCCCGCTCCGCCGCCCGGCCGGGACTGGACGTACTGGCGCAGGCCGCGATGGCCGTGGGGCTGGCCTGCCTCACCGGCGGGCTCATCGAGGCGGGGGCGCTGCACTGGACGCACCCCGTCGTCCTCGGCGCCTTCGCGGCGTCCCTCGCGGGCGGCCTGGCCTTCGTCCTGCTGGAGCGGCGTTCCATCGCGCCGATGCTGCCCCTCTCGCTCTTCCGTAGCAGGGACTTCAGCGCGTCGGTGGCCATCGGCGTGCTGCTCAACATCGGTTTCTACGGGCTGCTGTTCCTCGCCCCGCTGTACTTCCAGCGGATGCATCACTACAGCGCCCTGCGCACCGGGTTCGCGCTGCTGCCGCTGGTGGGGGTCGTCGCCCTCTCCTCCGCTGTGGCGGGACGGATCACGGCACGCACCGGGCCGCGGCTGCCCATGGTGGCGGGTCTGACGGCGGGAGCCGCGGGCCTGGCAGGCTGGCTTGTCGCCGGTCCGCAGACGTCGTACCCGGCGCTGGTCGCCCCGATGGCTGCCGCGGGATTCGGCACCGCGTTCACCATGCCGGCCTCCACTGCGGCGGTGATGGAGACCGTTCCCGACAGCCGCGGCGGGGCTGCGGCCGCGGCCTTCAACGCCGCACGCCAGCTCGGCAGCGCCATCGGCGTCGCGGTCTTCGGCACGCTGGTCGCGGGAGATTTCCTGGGCGGCCTGCACACCGCGGTGTCGGTGGGGGCAGCAGGTTTCGTGGCCGCCGCGGTGGTCGCCGCCCTGTTCGTACGGGGCTCCGCCGATGGGCGGGGCACACAGACGTGAAGGTCAGTGCTTCAACTCACCGCACTGGACGCCTGATACGAACGTGGCCCAGGCGCGCTGCCCAAGCACCAGCGCCGGGCCGTCCGGGTTCTTACTGTCCCGGACGGGGATGACGCCGGGGAATCCGGGGGCCACCTCTACGCAGTCGCCGCCGTTGTTGTCGCTGTAGCTGCTCTTGACCCACATCAGCCGCTCCATGTTGAGACGAACACCGCCCAGGCCGCCCGCTCGAAGACCATGACCGGGCCGTCCGGGCGCTTACTGTCCCGGACGGGGACGACGCGGGCGAATCCGGGGGCCACCTCTACGCAGTCGCCGCCGTTGGCGCCGCTGTAGCTGCTCTTCACCCACGTCGCCGCGCTGAGGTCGTGCCTGTTCATGGCTCCCGTACCCTTCCATCACTTCACTGATCAGAGCAGCGGACTCCTGAGCCGACAAGATGTCTGCCCTGAGCACATCATAGGTCTGCCTGTGCCGCGCGAAGACGGCCGGATCGTCGGTGAAATGGCCCCGGTCCAGGGATTCCGAGTAGACCCACTCGTGCCCGTCGGAAAGCCTGATCAAGGACATGGAGGTGTCGGGCCGCCCGAGTTCCGGCACGCCGGCCGGAACAATCTGGATGCGGATAGTGGGGTGCCGTCCGACTCCCAGGAGGTGAGCGCATTGATCACGCATGACGGCTGTATTTCCCATCACGTTACGTAGGCAGCTCTCATCGAGCGCGGCGACGTACAAAGGCGCGTCCGGAGCAAGGAAACGCGCCTGCCTGCTCATTCGTGCCTTCACAAGCTTCTCGACTTCCTCGGTGTCCGCGACTCGACGGCAATACAGCGCCCTGGCGTACTCCTCGGTCTGCAACAGGCCCGGCATGACCTGAGTTTGGTAGGCGTGCAGCGAGACCAGCTCGGCATCCATGTCAGCCCTGCGCTGGAACCAGTCCGGATGCTCCACCTCCGCGTACCAGTCGATCCGTTCCCACATGCGGGACAACACCCCGCCGGTGTTGAGTCGCCGGTCGCACTTCTCCGCGAAATCCCGCTGCGGCACCCGCGTGCCCGCCTCCACGCGTGCCACGTGCGAACGGTCGCACGGGATCTCGCGCGCCAGCCCCTCCTGCGTGAGCCCCGCCGCCTCGCGGAAGTGTTTGAGCACCTCACCGAAGACTGCCGCCGTGGTCGCGGCCGTACCCCCCGCCGCGTTCCGTCGATTCACGCCGTCCCCCTCCGCGCTTCGTGACAGTTGCCCAGTGGCACGCGATCAGCATTGCGTCCGCTCACTCCAGCGGGCAACGCTTTCCCTACGCACAGTAGTTGGCGGACCAGGCCACGCGAGCGCAAACGAACAAATCAGCAGAAATAGCCTACGGAGTGACATATGGCACGGCAGGCGGACGAGGCGGCAGGGGTGACGCCTCCGGCGCGCGGGGCGCTCGTCTACGACCCGGCGACAGGGCGGGTCGGGGAGTTCCGGGAGAACGTGGCGTACGCGACACTGCGCCCCCTGGGCGGCGGACCCGTGTGGCAGGCCGACCCGGAGCACATCCGTCCGGCCACCCCGGCGGAACGGATCAGCGCCGGGGTGCGGGCCGCCAACGACCGCACCCGGGACGCGTCGGCCCTGCCCCGTTTCGACGTGGGCCGCCCGCCGCTCCCCGTACCGGGTTGCGAGACCTGCGCGGATCTCGCCGGGCAACGTGACCGCGCCCGCGCGCGGTTCGACGGCAGCGCGGAGACCGACTCCAGTGTGCTGCTCCGGCGTCACCAGGAGCAGGAGCACCGCACATGAGCCGTCACGCCCGCCGCCCGGATCGGCGCGCACGGCGGACGGACGGCTGGAAAGTGACGTCGGACGGTGCGTTCTGGGGCGGGGTGCTCATGGTCGGCAGCGTCGGTGGTCTGCTGGCCGTGATCGCCGTGGCGATGACGGCCCGCCAACCCGCGCCCTGAGCCGCTATCCCCACCCGCGGCCCCAAGGGACCTCACCAAGAGGCCAGCCTGGACGATGAAGCAGGCCGAGACATCCGTCGCCCGTCCGTCGCCCTGATCGCCGTCAGAGTTTTCGGTCCGCCCGCGGCGAGCTTGTCGATGAGCCGGGAGACGGTCGGATCGGAGTCCACCGGCCCGAACACGGCCGGCAGCATCCCGACATCCGCGAGGCAGTCCCCGCCCAGTGCGACCGTCAGGGCCACGTTCAGCAGGATCCTGCCCGGATCATGCAACGCCCGGAGACGCCACCACGGCGAGAGCGCCGCCGATATCGCGGTGTCCCGGCCGCTCTTGCGGACGGTCTCGACCAGCAGCGCTCCTCCGGCCCGGGAGCCACCGACCGGCCACCGCCCTTGATGCGGACATGTGGATAGAAACCGATACGCTGCTTTACCTGATGAGTGCTTCTTACATGCGACGCCCTGGACTCTAGACAAGCCCTATCGTTGCAGGTCAGGAGCGTTCTTCGCGTTTCCGATCATGTATCGGACACCCAGTCGCAGAAAGCCCGAGGTCAGTCACTCCCTTTCCGGTTGTCGACCACCAGGCCATGTGGGTGGCGGGCGACGCGGTCCACGAAGGCAACCCGAAACTTGTGGACCGCGCTGGAGGAGCGCGACACCGGCTACGGTCACCTCATGACAGCCTCACCTGCCCACCATGCCCTTGATTGCCCTTGCTCCGCAGTTGGGTTGACCCCCTCAGGAGCGGAGCCCGGGGGCGCTGCCGAGAACCAGATATGACGGCTTCTCGTCGCCCGGGGCGCCTTTCGCATGGGGAAGTTACAGCGAGCCAGGGCACTTTATATTCAGAGAATATGGAGGTTCATAAATGGCGCACCGCCTGACCCGTCATGAAGTTCCAGTTATGGTCGACTTCTACGGGTTCTGTTTGCAGGATGCCGACGATACAGCCGTTCCTGTGCAGTGGCCGGAAGGGTTTGAGTCGGTTGATTTTGTTTCTGCTTCACCTGGGCGCATTGATGTACGGAGCGCGGGACATACGCACACGGCAGATTTGATTGTCGAGGTATGGGACAACTGCCCCACGTTGTCCTTGGGTTGGGATATTTCGAGCGAATTTGAGGTCTCGTACCAGTCTGGGAAGGTGCGGGTCTGGGCGGTGGCGGGCGGCCCAATGCCCTACATTCTTGACTTGGCGGCCGAACCTTTGGTGTGGAGCGCGCGCATGTACGCCGCTGGGCGCGACGAAGTGGCTCGTCGCGCCCAGGAGGGCGTGCCTCATGGAGTGGAAAAATACCTCGTTCAGCTATGGCCTGCGCGATGATCGCTGGGCCGCAGCATCAGGGTGTGATCTGCACGAGAAACCCGTCATCGGGGCCGTCGATGAGGCGGACCTTGGTGAGGAACTGGCCTAAGAGGATCCCAGCAGCCTGGTTCTGCGTAGCATTCAGCGGCATAACGCTGAAGTTGTTTGTGAGTTGGTGTGGATCGTAGAGAGCGCCTGCGGCCCCCTCGTACGTAGTTGCAAAGGGGTATTCGTCGCAGTCGTTACCACCGGTGGGGTAGTCGGCTCCGAAGTACTTCTTGCACGCCTTGATGGCTTCAGAGCGGTTGGCTTCACGGCGTTTCGTATCAGTATATAGGCGCGTAAGTGGGGCGTCGGTTGTCTTCCCAGGGACCTTCTTGGTGGAGCTGGGCGGCTTGGTGAGGTTCGGCGTCTTGAATGCCTTCTCTATGTGGAGTGCGACGGCGCGCTCAGGGGCTCCAGCTGCCTTGCTGTAGCGCATAGGCGTGAGGAGGCTGAAGACTGCAGCGCCGGTGGTGGAAGAGTTGAGGTAGGACGCCTTGTCCCAGCGGGGAGCGAACATGAAGGGGCTTCCCTCCCGAGCACCCTCCATGGTGTAGCCGGCTGGAGGGGTGAGGTTCACCTTGGGCTGATATACGCCGAAGATCGCGTCGGTGCTGCCGGAAGTGCCCTGGCCCGCAGCGGCGTTCTGTGTCTGCGCGAAGGTGCCTGCCGTCTTGAGCTGGGTGAAGGTTTTGGTAGTGGGTAGCGCGGTGCCAGCTTGCTTGGACTTGGCTGTCGACGGATACATGAAGGGAATCGTGCCTGAGGTGGTTACACCCATGGCCGGCGCTCCGGTGGTACCTGTCATCTGGAACTCGGTGTAGTAGTAGGTGTACGTGATGGTGCGGCTGTTAAGCGGGATTGTGCCGACGACCCGAATATTGAATGCGCTTTCCCCGCTGGGACGCCCGTTGACAGTCCATGTCTGGAAGAACGACGCACCAGAGCAGACGGCAAAGCGCGATTTTATGTAGACGGCATTTGTTGTTCCGAGTCCGTCAGCGCACTCCTTCCACGTCATAGTGTGTGAAGGTTCTGGGTAGCTGATGGCTCCTACGGCAGTTGGCCGGATGACAGGCTTACCTGGCACGTACTGGGCTGCTGCGTGGGTAGACCGCTGAGCGTAGTCGGCGGTGGGGCCGACAACCTCACGCGGGAGCGTCCCTCCCTGCCCCACGGACAGCTCGCGTATGGCATTCACACGAGCTGGATCAGCCATCAGCTTCCGTATCTGAGCTGGAGACATCAGGGGTAGCACGCGGTTTTGAACGGCAGGTCTTCTACTTGTGTCGGCTCGCGCCCAAGACGTTGGCATGGCGACTGACGCCAGTACGAGCAGCGCCAGCACTGTGATGCCGTATCTATGCGCCCTCGATTGTGCAACGGGGATCATTTTTGTCCTTCGACCGGGTGACTTGGCCCCATTGGTCTATCAGCATACGAAAGTTCCCGGCGGAGATATCTACGCAATGGCCAGAATTACTGTTGTGACGGAAGGCAACCGAGGGGCGGCCGCTGCAGTTCAGGGGTGCACGACACCGCGATGCGGAATGCGTCTCCATTTGGCGCTTGGCGCATATGATCCACAGCCTGCTGGCCAGTGGAGTTAGTTGGAGCGTGTCCTACATGGTCACTTCACCGCTATCGCCACCAGCCTCGTCAACTACAGCGCACTCGCCAACTGAAACACGCCTTAACGGCGAATATGCCCGGCCCTCCGACTACGGTCCAGAGGTCGCCGTCTGCGCTCCGGCGATGGCGGATCCGATCCACCTCCATCGGCGGCTCCCACGCCGTCACCATCTTGGAGGGCCGCACAGGCCGCAGCTCACGTGGGCGTGCCCTCAGGGACCGTCAATCTGGTGGGGTACAACAACGCCGCTCAGAACTGACCCGGTCGAGCCGGCACTGACCTGAGCACTACCGCGACACGCGTGCCCTCCCCGCCGTCGATGGCGACGACGGGGAGGCCGCGATTGACGACGACCAGCACCGCGTGACGGTAGGCGGTTTGCCCGTTCTCGTTCCCGGAGCACGTGCGCCCCACCAGTACACACCTCGCCGGAGCGACGGACTCGTAGTCAAGCCGCCTGGGCACCCCGTCAGTCGGGCAGGTTGCCCTCACCACCCAGGTTCGCGACCATCCGGCGCAGGACGTTGATCGTGGTCACGAAGTCGGCCGTGTCAATGTCTTCGTGAACCTGCCGGTGCACGCGCAGGCTGCGCTCCGTGGCCCGGACGCGCCCGTCCTCCCCCGCCTCGGTCAACTTCATGAACCCTGCTTCCTCCGTCAGCCAGCCACGGGCGATCAGGTCGTCGAAGACACCGTTGAAGTCGATCCCGAGGTCGTCCCACTTCGCCAGCCGCTCGATCAAAGCTGCGCGAGTCCACGTGCCAGGCGCTCCGGCGACGTGGTTGAGCGTCCACCAGTGCGGCTGCGTAAGGCCCTCCACCGCCAACTGCGCACGGATGGCTCCGACCACCAGCCGGGACGCTTCGCCGGTCCATGCGCCGATGGGTTGAGCAGCCAGCTCCTCTTGCGCGTACTCCCTCAATGTCATGCCCACGTACCCCTCCGTGTCGTCATCGACGGAACGCGGTCACCGTAGAACCTCAAGATTGATTGAGGTCAAGGCCGTATTTTTGGCCGTCTTCCAGCCTCGTGCGACAGGTTCCCCTCCGGACCCCAGAGCGCATCAACCGGACAGACCTCAACAAGGAATATCCCTATAGATACGGATAATTCACAAAAGCAGTCACCAACTCCGTCACATCGCACATCTCCCACTGACTGATAGCCAACTTCCCAGTGGGTGAGACAACGGTCTCGTCGTGGCTGGATTTGTTCCCTAAGGTCTGCCGGGTGATTACCGGAAAGACCGCTCCGGGTCCCGCCCACAGAACCGGTGCCATCCTGGCCGTGCTCGCCGAGCAGGCGTCTGTGACCGCTCAGGACCTCTCCCGCCGCACCGGCATCCCCGTCAGTGCGGTCTACCGCCACCTGGGCGACCTGACCAGGCTGGGGCTCGTCAGCCCGACGCGGACGCGCGGCCGGTACTGCGCGGGGTCGCTCGCCGTGCAGATGGCGGTGAACTACCGGCGCGAGATGCTCAGCGGCGGGGGCGTGAAGCGCCGGCTGGAGCGGCTGGCGGCCGACACCGAGGAGCTGGCGGCCTTCCTGATACCCAGCGGCCAGCACGTCCTGTGCGTCGAGGCCGCCGAGGGATCACGCGTGATCAAGTGCAGCTTCTCACCGGGGCTCGGCCAGCCGCTCACCTTCGGGGCGAGCGCACAGGCGCTCCTGGCCCACCTCCCGGCCGCACGCGTGAGCGAGGTCTGCGCCGCGCACGGGCTGGGCCCGGCCGAGGCCGAGGCGCTGGCCGCCGACCTCCACCGCATCCGCGACCGCGGGTACGCCATGAGCACCGGGGCCGTCGACGAGGGCGTCTGGGGCGTCAGCGTCCCGGTCCTCGACCCGGAGGGCCGGCTCACCGGAACGGTCTCCACCATGGCCCCTGAGTTCCGGGGCCGCCGCAACCACCAGGCGCTGCTCACCCTCACGCACGCCGCCGCGCAGGACATCGGCCGACTCGATGAGCCGCCGACGTGACGGCCCGGGACCGCCCACGGGCCGCCCGCTACGAGGGGTGCGCCGGGCGCCAGGTGTTACGCCGCCACAGCCCCGTCACCTGAACTCGTACAAACGCAAGGCCCGAATGGAGTGGAACATGGTAAGAGCACCCGTCGGGCGAAGGGGCGCAGCCGTGCTGGCCGGGCTCCTCTCGTCCTTCCTTCTGCTGGCCGCGGCCTCACCCGCCTCCGCCGCTCAGCAGGCGGACAAGGGGTCCCAGAAGCTGGAACAGCTGCGCTCGGGGCGGGCCACCCTGCGGGTGGGCACCGACGCCACCTTCCCGCCCTTCGAGTTCACCGACGCCAAGGGCGGCCGGGTCGGCTTCGACATCGAGCTGGTCAGGGCGCTCGCCAAGCGTGCGGGCATCAAGAAGGTCAGCTTCACGCAGATGCCGTTCGGGAACATCGTCCCGGCGCTCCAGGCCCACCAGATCGACGTCGGGGCCTCCGGGATCTACATCAACAAGGAGCGCTCCAAGGTCATCGACTTCTCGGACGTGTACTACCCGGGCGGGCTCGCGATGTTCACCGCCGACAAGGACGACACGGTCCACTCCCTGGACGACCTCGCGGGCAAGCGGGTCGCGGTCCAGGTCGGCACCAAGTCCGTGGAGTGGCTCAAGGAGAACCAGCCGCGGGCCAAGCTGGTCACGGTGCAGACCAACCAGCAGATGTTCTCGTCCGTGAAGCTGGGCCAGGCCGCGGCCGTCGTCACCGGAGCCCCGGCCGGCCAGTACTTCGCCTCCCAGCAGGGCGGCCTCAAGCAGGTCGGCAAGCGTCTGACGGGCGAGGACTACGGCTACGCCTTCCCGAAGGCGGACACAGCGGTGACCGCCGCGTTCAACGGCGCGCTGAAGGCGATGAAGAGCGACGGCTCCTACGGGAAGCTGACCCACAAGTGGTTCGGGGCCGCGGCCCAGGCCAAGGCCAAGAAGAAGCACGCGCTGCTCAACCCGCAGACGATCATCGACTCCTGGGGCCAGATATGGCACGGCCTGCTGGTGAGCATCGAGGTCATCCTCATGTCGCTCTGCCTGAGCCTGCTGTTCGGCATGGTGGGCGGCTTCGCCAGGCTCAGCGGGATCGCGCCGGTGCGCTGGCTGGGCAACGCCTATGTCTCCGTGATCCGCGGCACCCCCTTCGTCGTCCAGCTCTTCCTGATCTACTTCGGTCTGCCCCAGCTCGGGCTGCAACTGCCGCCCATGGTCGCGGGGGTGCTCTCGCTCGGCCTGTACAGCGGCTCGTACGTCACCGAGATCTTCCGGGGCGCCGTGCAGTCGGTGGACCGGGGGCAGATCGAGGCGGCCAGGTCCTGCGGGATGTCCCATGCGTCGGCCATGCGCCATGTCGTCGTACCGCAGGCGTTCCTGCGGATGCTGCCGCCGCTGGGCAACGAGTTCGTCTCGCTGACGAAGAACTCCACGCTGGTCTCGTTCGTCACGATCAGCGAGCTGTTCCTGGTGGGCCAGACGGTCATATCCAGGACGTTCGACGCCCTGACCGTCTATCTCTTCATCGGCCTCCTCTACTACATCCTCACCAACATCATCGGTTTCGCGACCCATGCGATAGAGAAGAAGATGGCGGTGTACGTCTGATGGCACTCCTCGAAACCCAGGGCGTCACCAAGTCGTTCGGCGACCACGAGGTCCTGCGCGGCATCGACTTCACCGTCGAGCCCGGACAGGTGGTGGCGGTCATCGGGCCCAGCGGCGGCGGCAAGTCGACGTTCCTGCGCTGTCTCAACCTGCTGGAGACCCCGACATCGGGACGCGTCGTGTTCTCGGGCGACGAACTCAGCGCCACCGAGTCCAACCTGGACCGGCTGCGTGCCCGGATGGGCATGGTCTTCCAGCAGTTCAACCTCTTCCCGCACATGACGGCGCTGCGCAATGTGGTGCTGCCGCAGATGAACGTGCTCGGCAGGACGCGCGAGGAGGCCGAGACCAAGGGCCGCGCCCTGCTGGACCGGGTCGGCATGCTCGGGCGTGCCGACGTCTACCCGAACCGGCTCTCCGGCGGGCAGAAGCAGCGGGTCGCCATCGCACGGGCGGTGGCCATGGACCCCGAGCTGATGCTGTTCGACGAGCCGACGTCCGCGCTGGACCCGGAGGTCGTCCAGGACGTCCTGGACGTCATGACCGGGCTGGCCAAGGAGGGCATGACCATGGTCGTGGTCACACACGAGATGGGCTTCGCCCGCAAGGTGGCCGACCGGGTCGTCTTCATCGACGGCGGCCGGATCGCCGCGGATCTGCCGCCCGACGAGTTCTTCTCCGACACGAACGAGAACGAGCGGGTCCGGACCTTCCTGGCGAAGGTGCTGTAGCCGTTACGGGGTCCGCCCGCCGGGTGCGGTCCGTTACGGGGTCCGCCCTCCGGGATCGGTCCGCTACGGGGTGCTCCTGCCGGTGCGGTCCGCTACGGGGTCCTTCTGCCGGTGCGGGCGGGCCGCATCCGGACCGGCAGGGCGCCGGACGGGCCGGGCTCCGGGCCGGCAGGGCGCCACCGGGAGGTCTCCGGACGGGGCGGGCTCCACCTGCGGCCTCACGCCCCGGGTGGAGGTCCGGCTGCACCCGGGTTCCACCCGCGTTCCACCCGTAGGTTGAGGGAATCCGGGGCGCCGGAGCGAATAGTCGAAGCCATGACGCTCACCGACTGGATCATCGACATCGCCCTCCTCCTCATCGTCTTCCGGCAGCTCAAGGAGGAGCGGCTCACCGCCCGCACCGTCCTGCTGCCCCTCGGCATCATCACCTGGACCGGCTTCAACTACCTGGACGCCTTCCCGACCGCGGGGAACGACCTGCCGCTGATCGCGGGGTTCGCCGGCGTGGGAATCGTCTTCGGCCTCGTCTCCGGCCTGCTGACCCGCGTCCGCTACGCGGAAGGTCACGTGCGCATCAGGGCCACCGCGAGCGCCGCGGCGCTCTGGGTGATCTGCATGGGCTTCCGGCTCGGCTTCGCCATCTGGTCGAGCCACCCCTCCGGCCAGACCCATCTCGCGCACTTCTCCGTCGCCCATGACATCACCAGCGGCCAGGCCTGGGTGGTGGCCCTCGTCCTGATGGCGTTCGGCGAGGTCGTCGTACGGATCGGTACGATCGTCGCCCGGGGCGGGCTCCTGATGGCCCGCAACAACCACGCCACCCACGCCGAGTCGCCGTCCGCCGCACCGGCGCCGCGCCCCGGCACCTACGTCTGACCGGGGCGGACCGGAACGGACCGGCCGGCGGAGAACGGAGTGCGGGGATGAACGGGCGCTGGTGGAGGAACCCGGTGGACTGGAGCACGCCGGTCTGGGAAGCACCGGGCTGGAAACCGCTGGACCGGGGCTCTTTCAGGGGCGCGGCGGCCATGGTGGCCTGTATGGCGGTCACCGTGCTCGCGGCCCACGGAACGTCCCTCAGGATCGTCGTCGGTGCGCTGGGAGTCCTCGCTGAGCTGGGGATGCTGCTGGGCCGGCGGATGCTGCCGTCCGTCCTGGGCGCCGTGGGCGCGACGGTCACCATCGGTGCCGGTCTCGCGATCTCGCTCCTCGTGCCGACCGGGCTCGGCTCCGTACCGGTGCTCGCGGGCGTCGCCGTCCTCGTTCTGCGGCTGCCCGCGGGGCCCATGCGGACGACCGGCGTCGCGGTGGTGTCGGCCGTGTACGGGATCACGATCATGGTGATCACCGCCAGCCTGGCCGGGCTGCTGGCCGGGGTGGGCGTCTGGCTGCTCGCCGACCGGTCCGTGGAGCACACCGCCCTCCAGACCGAGCGGGACCGGGCCGTTGCGCTGCTGGCCGAGGTGGAGGCGTCCCGGCAGGCCCTCCAGGAGGCGGCGGCCGTCGAGGAGCGCAGCCGTATCGCCAGGGAGATGCACGACGTACTGGCGCACAGCCTGGCCGGGCTCTCCGTGCAGCTGCAGGCGGTGCGGGCGATCGCGAACCGGGACGGCGCCCCCGCATCGCTGACCGGCCCGCTCGACCGGGCGGCGGACCTCGCACGGGACGGGGTCCAGGAGGCGCGCGCCGCGGTCGGCGCGCTGCGCCACGCACCGCTCCGTGGGGTGGACGACCTCAAGGGCCTGGTCGGCGGTTTCCCCGGCGACGCCCACCTGCGGGTCACCGGCCGGCCGCACCCGCTCGGCGCCGACGCGGGCCATGCGGTGTACCGGGCGGTCCAGGAGTCGCTGACGAACGCGGCGCGGTACGCGACCGGGAGCGTCATCGACGTGGATCTGGCCTGGACGGAAGCGGAGTTGCGGGTGGAGGTCCGCGACCACGGGCGCCCGGTCGGCCGCGGACCGTCGGGCGTACAGGGCAGCGGCACCGGGCTGCGGAGCATGGCCGAGCGGATCGAGGCCGTCGGCGGGACGCTGTCCGCCGGCCCGGCGCCCGGCGGTCCTGGCTGGCGGACCGAGGTGCGGGTACCGGTCCCGGGGGCCGTGGGCGACGGGCCGGGCAGGCAGGATGGGGCCGTGCAGACATCGGCCGGCGTCCGGACGCCGCGCCCTGGCGGGAAGGCGGACGGGTGACGATTCGGGTGCTGGTGGCGGACGATCAGGCAGTGGTGCGGGACGGGGTCGTGCTGCTGCTCTCGTCGGCCGACGACATGGAGGTGGTCGCCGAAGCGGGTGACGGGCCCGAGGCGGTGCGGCTGGCCACGGAGGAGCGGCCCGATGTCGCCCTCGTCGATCTGCGGATGCCGGGGCTGACCGGCGCCGAGGTGACGGCCCGGGTCGTCGCCGCGGACATCGGGGTCCGGGTGCTCATCCTGACCACGTACGCGGACGACGACGCGGTGATGCCGGCGCTGCGGGCGGGCGCCTCCGGCTATCTGACGAAGGACGCCACCGGCGAGGCGGTGCTCGCCGCGGTCCGCGATGTGGCCGCCGGACACACCGCGCTCGACCCCGCGGTCCAGCGCCGCCTGGTCGAACTCGTCGTGAACGAAAGGGAATCGGCCGCTTCCGCGCCCGCAGTGCCTGCCCCCGCCGCGCCCACGGCGGAGGCGGCGGCCGGGCTTCCGCCCGGGGCCGAGGGCCTCACCCGCCGCGAGGTCGACGTCGTACGGCTGGTGGCCCAGGGCCTCAACAACCGGCAGGTGGCCAAGGAGATGGTGGTCAGCCAGGCGACGGTCAAGACCCACCTCAACCACGTCCTGGCCAAACTGGCCCTGGAGGACCGGGGTTCGCTGATCGCCTGGGCCTGGCGGTCCGGGCTGGCCGAGCGGACCCCGTGACCGCCCCCGTAACCACTCCCCCGCACACCGGCCGCGCCCCTCTCGTACGACCCCGCCCCGCCCCGCACCGTGTCCGGGCCGGGCAGCAGGTACGGCCCCCACCCGGTGGGCAAAAGGTGAGGTTAGGCTAGCCTGACCGGGAATCGCTCGACCTGGATTCGCCCGATCCGGAGCCACCAGTGGCCGTCCCGGCACGTACGGAAAGCAGAGCCCAGCCATGCCCCTCGCCCGCGCCTCCCACTTCTCCCGCCGCGGCATCCTCGCCGCAGGCGGCGTCATCGGTGCCGGTGCCGCCCTCAGCGCCTGCGGCGGCAGCGGTTCGAAGAGCTCGGGCTCTGCGAAATCGGACTCGGGCCCCTGGTCCTTCAAGGACGACCGCGGTATCACCGCCAAGGCCGACTCGACCCCCACCAAGATCGTCGCCTTCACCGGGACCGCGGCGGCGCTGCACGACTACGGCGTCGAGGTCGCGGCGGTCTTCGGTCCGACCAAGACCAAGGACGGCAAGCCCGACGTCCAGGCCGGCGACCTCGACATCAGCAAGGTCGAGATACTCGGCAACGTATGGGGCGAGTTCAACGTCGAGAAGTACGCGGCGCTCGGCCCCCAGTTGCTGATCACCGGCATGTACGACAAGGGCGCCCTCTGGTACGTGCCCGACGAGTCCAAGTCCAAGATCCTCAAGCTCGCCCCGAGCGCCGCGCTCATGGTCGCCCGCACCTCGATGCCCGCCGCGCTCCAGCGCCACGCCGAGCTCGCCCAGTCCCTCGGCGCCGACCTGAAGGCCAAGAAGGTCACCGACGCCAAGGCCCGCTTCGAGAAGGCGGCGGCCCGGCTGCGCTCCGCCGCGAAGGCCAACCCGAAGATCAAGGTGCTCATCGGCTCGGCCAGCGCCGACCTGCTCTACATCTCGACCCCGGAGCCCTCGGCCGACCTGCGGTACTTCAAGGAGCTCGGCGTCAACATCGTCGTGCCGGACAAGGTCGACAAGGACGGCTGGTTCGAGGACCTGAGCTGGGAGAACGCCGACAAGTACCCGGCCGACATCATCATGATGGACAACCGGACCTCCGCCCTCCAGCCGTCCGCGCTGAAGTCCAAGCCGACCTGGGGCCAGCTGCCCGCGGTCAAGGCCGGACAGGTCATCCCGCGCTCCACGACCGACCCGATCTTCTCCTACGACAAGTGCGCCCCGGCCCTGGAGGCGCTGGCCAAGGCGATAGAGACGGCGAAGAAGGTCAGCTGACCAGCAGCCGGCCGGAGCCGGTCGCCCGGACAGCCCGGCGTACGGAGACCGGTCCTCTCCGTACGCCGGGCCCACCGGGACCCCGGGACCGCTACCCCGCGGGCCAGTCCACCTGGGGCGACCGGTAGTAGCCGATCCCGAGCGCGTCCCACCGGGGCGCCTGCGCGGCGAGTCGGGTCCGGTAGGCGTCCCAGTCGTGGGTGGACTGCGGCGACCAGCCCAGTTCGGCGATGCCGGGCAGCCTCGGGAAGGCCATGTAGTCGATGTCCTCGCTGGTGGTCAGCGTCTCCGCCCAGAGCGGCGCCTCGACCCCGAGGACCGAACCGGCCGGCGCGCCCGCCAGATAGGTCTCCGGGTTCCAGTCGTACGAGCGCTGCACCGGGACCAGACCGGCCCAGTCCAGGCCGAGCTTGGTGTCGGCCGTGTACTTCATGTCGAGGTAGGCGCGGTCGGCCGGCGAGATCACCAGTTTGGTGCCCTTCTTCGCCGCCGCCACGACCTCCGCACGCTCGGCGGCGCCGGTCGCGTCATATCCCCAGTACTGGGCGATCTCGCCCTTCACCGGGGCCGCCGCGGTGATCTGGTGCCAGCCCTCGACCTTCTTGCCGTGCTTGGTGACGATGGCCTTCGCCTTGTCCATGAAGGCGTTGTAGTCGGCCTGGCTGGTGGAGTGCGCCTCGTCGCCGCCGATGTGCAGATACTGCCCGGGGGTGAGCGCGGCCAGTTCACGCACCACGTCGTCCACGAAGTCGTACGTCACCGGCTTGGGCACGCACAGCGAGCTGAAGCCGACCTCGGTGCCGGTGTAGAGCGGGGGCGCGACGCCGTCGCAGTTCAGCTCCGGGTAGGAGGCGAGGGCCGCGTTGGTGTGCGAGGGCAGATCGATCTCGGGGACGACGTCGAGATGGCGCGAGGCCGCGTAACGCACGATCTCCCGGTAGTCCGCCTTGGTGTAGTAGCCGCCCTTGCCGCCGCCGACCTCGGTCGAGCCGCCGTAGGTGGCGAGCTTCGGCCAGGTGGAGATGGCGATGCGCCAGCCCTGGTCGTCGCTGAGGTGCAGATGCAGTTTGTTGATCTTGTAGAGCGCCAGCTCGTCGATGTACCGCTCGACCTGCTGGACGGTGAAGAAGTGGCGCGAGACATCGAGCATGGCGCCCCGGTAGGCGTACCGGGGTACGTCGGTGACGGTGCCGCCCGCGATCTGCCACGGTCCGGGCTGCCGCCGGTGCGCCTCGACGGCCGCCGGCAGTTGCTGACGCAGCGTCTGGACACCGTGGAAGAGCCCGGCGGACTTCCGCGCCGTGATGGTGAGCCCTCGTACGGAGCTGACCAGCCGGTACCCCTCGTCGCCGAGGCCGTGCTCACGGGGGCTGAGCGTCAGGGTGATGTCGTCGCGGCCGCCGTGCGCGGCGCCGGTGACCGGCAGCGGGTATCCGGTGGAAGGGCGGAGCAGCCCCGCCAGATACGAGCCGGCCTGGCGCGCCTCGGCGGAGTCCGCCCGGATGCGGGTCCTGGCGGTGATCGCGTACGGGGCGCCGCCGGGGTGCACGGAGGAGGGCGCCGGGATGATCGCGCCCAGCGGACGGACGGCGGGGGCGGCGGACGCGGTGGGGCCGGCGGCGGGGGCCGCTCCGGTGCCGGCGAACCCGGCGGCCGCGACGAGCAGGAAAGTACCGAGGAACCGGGGCAGGGACCTGGGCAGGGACCGGTGCAGGGACCTGGATCCGGGTGTTCTGTGCAGTCTCACAAGCGGATTCCCTTCGGAGGGTCTCGCAACTGTGGTGCTGGGCAACCGAACGTGCCCCATGGGTACCGCACGCCCCTGGGAGGGTCAAGGGTATAGACCACTCCTGGGGGCGCATGGGGCCGGAACAACTGATTCCGTAGCGGCCGACCGGGCCATATCTGCCCGATACCGGGCAGAAATATTGCGCATGACCTCGCACCACTCCAATATCAACAGGTGTCCGCATCCCGTCCGTCGTACGACGACCTCATCGACCACCTGGTGCGCAGCTCCGCCCTCCAGCGCGGCGAAGCCGCCCGGGTGGTCCTCGATGTGCTGGCCTACTTCGACGAGACGACGGAGGAGTTCGTCCGCAGGCGCCACCGCGAACTGCAGGCCCGTGGACAGACGAACCCGGACATCTTCCAGCAGATCTCGGACGAGCTGCCTCATCGTGCAGTGGCACCGCCCGAGCTCTCGCTGCGGCAGCTGCGCCGCATGATCTACGGCTAGGAACCAAGAGGAAACCGAGGAACGATATGTGCGGAATCGTCGGGTACATCGGCAAGCGCGATGTGGCACCGCTGCTGCTGGAGGGGCTGCAGCGGCTTGAGTACCGGGGGTACGACTCCTCCGGCATCGTCATCTCCTCGCCCAAGTCCGCCGCGCTGAAGATGGTCAAGGCGAAGGGCCGCGTGCGTGACCTGGAGGCCCGGGTCCCCAAGCGGTTCACCGGCACCACCGGGATCGCCCACACCCGCTGGGCCACCCACGGCGCCCCCAGCGACCACAACGCCCACCCGCACCTGGACGCGGAGAACAAGGTCGCCGTCGTCCACAACGGCATCATCGACAACGCGTCCGACCTCCGCGCCCGGCTCAACGCCGAAGGCGTGGAGTTCCTCTCCGAGACCGACACCGAGGTACTCACCCACCTCATCGCCCGCTCCCCCGCGGCGACGCTGGAGGAGAAGGTCCGCGAGGCCCTGCGGCTGATCGAGGGCACCTACGGCGTCGCGGTCATGCACGCGGACTTCCCTGACCGCATCGTCGTCGCCCGCAACGGCTCGCCGGTCGTCCTGGGCGTCGGCGAGAAGGAGATGTTCGTCGCGTCCGACGTGGCGGCCCTCGTCTCGCACACCCGCCAGGTCGTCACGCTGGACGACGGCGAGATGGCCACCCTCAAGGCCGACGACTTCCGTACGTACACGACCGAGGGCTCCACCACATCGCCGACGCAGACCACCGTGGAGTGGGAGGCCGAGTCGTACGACATGGGCGGCCACGACACGTATATGCACAAGGAGATCTCCGAGCAGGCCGAGGCGGTCGACCGGGTGCTGCGCGGCCGGATCGACGACCGTTTCTCCACCGTGCACCTGGGCGGACTGAACCTGGACGCCCGGGACGCGCGGGGCGTACGCCGGGTGAAGATCCTCGGCTGCGGCACCTCGTACCACGCGGGGCAGATGGGCGCCCAGCTGATCGAGGAGCTGGCCAGGATCCCCGCGGACGCCGAGCCGGCGTCCGAGTTCCGCTACCGCAACCCGGTGGTGGACCCCGACACGCTGTATGTCGCCGTGTCCCAGTCCGGTGAGACGTACGACGTGCTGGCGGCGGTGCAGGAGCTGAAGCGCAAGGGCGCCCGGGTGCTGGGCGTGGTGAATGTCGTCGGCTCCGCCATCGCCCGCGAGACCGACGGCGGGGTGTATGTGCACGCGGGCCCGGAGGTCTGTGTCGTCTCGACCAAGTGCTTCACCAACACGGTCGTCTCCTTCGCACTGCTCGCGCTCCACCTGGGCCGGATCCGTGACCTCTCGGTGGCGGACGGCAAGCGGATCATCGCGGGGCTGCGCAAGCTGCCGGGCCAGATCGCCGAGATCCTGGACCGGGAGGACGAGATCGAGAAGCTGGCCGCCGAGTACGCGGACGCCAGGTCGATGATGTTCATCGGGCGGGTGCGCGGCTATCCGGTGGCACGGGAGGCGTCCCTGAAGCTCAAGGAGGTCTCGTACATCCACGCCGAGGCGTACCCGGCGTCGGAGCTGAAGCACGGGCCGCTCGCGCTGATCGAGCCCGCCATGCCGACCGTCGCGATCGTGCCCGACGACGATCTGCTGGAGAAGAACCGGGCGGCGCTGGAGGAGATCAAGGCGCGCGATGGGCGCATCCTCGCGGTCGCGCACCAGGAGCAGCCGAAGGCCGACCACACGGTCGTGGTGCCCAAGAACGAGGACGAGCTGGATCCGATCCTGATGGGCATCCCGCTGCAACTGCTCGCCTACCACACGGCGTTGTCCCTGGGCCGGGACATCGACAAGCCGCGCAACCTGGCGAAGTCGGTCACCGTCGAGTAGCCGCCCGGCCGGTCACGGACGCCCCGGCCTGCCGTGACCGGCTGCCGTCCACCGCGTCCGGCTGCTCCCGGCTGCTCCCGGCGCCAACCGCCCCGGGGGCAGCCGGTGTTGTGTGCCGGGCGGCCGGGTGGACGGGCCCCGGGACCGGCTCCGGGCAGACGGCCCGCGGGACCGGCTCCGGGCAGACGGCACACACGGGCCGGACCCGCAGGCGTTACGGGATGACGATGACCGGCCGCTGGGCGCGCCGCGCGAGGCGGCCGGCCACCGAACCGAAGATCCGCCCGACGATGCCGTGGGTGGAGCCGACGACGATCGCGTTCGCCTCGTACTCCCGGCCGACCTCCTCCAGTTCGTGGCAGATGTCGCCGCCGCGCTCCACCAGGATCCACGGCACATCGGCGAGGTAGTCCGCGCAGGCCAGTTCGAGGCCGAGCACTTCGGTTCTGTGGTCCGGCACGTCCACGAAGACGGGGGGCTCGCAGCCCGCCCAGACCGTGGTCGGCAGCCGGTTGGCGACATGGACGATGATCAGGCCGGAGCCCAGTCGTACGGCCATGCCGATGGCATAGGCGAGGGCCCGCTCACTGGAGGTCGAGCCGTCGAAACCGACGACGACCCCGTGTCTGAAAGCGGGATCACATGCGTGACGTGGTTCGTCCGCCGCATGGAGTTCGGCCGATGGATCGGCGATCTGCCTGCGGTCCGCGGGTTCGGAGAATTCGTAACCGGCCATCGGTATCTCGGCGAAGAAGATCCTCTTGGGAGGGAACGGCAGTTGACGGTGGAGCGTGTCCGGCGGAGCTGTGTCCGGGAATCATCTTCCCAAGCCCATACCCTCCAGAGTACGGCGACACTCCTCTCCTGCCCACTGCCCGCCGATCCGGTCCGGCGTTCCAGGGAGCATGCCCGAGCAGGCCGGTAAATGGCAATGCCAGGTGGTGTCTACAGCTTCCCCGCCGGGCCGCGGGAGCCGGAGAGCGGCCGCGGCGCGCCTCCCGTACGGGCTCCGCCGCGCTCCCCGGCGCGCGTGCCGGATCCCGGACGGCAGCCCGCCGGACGGCTGCCGGGCGCCCGCAGGGGCCGGGTCGCGCAGGCAGGGGCCGTACGGCTGCCGTCCGGCCGCCGTACACGCGGCGCGCGGGCCCGGCGTGCCGGGAGCGCACAGGTTCCAGTGGCAGCCTGAGAGGCGCACGCCGGTCCACTGACTGAATCCCACCTGCACGCCCGATCGTTTTCAGCCAACTTAAGTGACCTACCCCGACCTTGGCGGAACGATACGTCAACCCCCGTGCCACCAGGGATGAAAGGACCAACGGCGGCTCACGCACCCTACTGGGACGGGCCATGCACGGATTGCCCACTTCCCTGGGGGCTTCCTGAGTGAAACGCTTCCTGATCGAATGCTTCGCGCCAAGTTGCCATGTCGACATAACGCCGACAGTCGAACTTGTCACGCCAGAAGCACGGGACACAGTAGATTCGATCATGGGTAAAAGGCGGGGGATCTCGTGCTGGACCGAGGGGCTGTGACGATTAAAAGCAGTTTGCAGGAGCGACAGTCCCGACAGGATCAGGGAGCCGTGAGCACCGAGGGGGGCTTAGCACCATGAGTCAGGGCCAGGACTCCACCGCCGTGGCGGAGACCGTAAGAAAGCTCTCCGGGCGCCGCCGCAAGGAGATCGTCTCGGTACTGCTCTTCAGCGGCGGCCCCATATTCGAGAGCTCGATTCCGCTCTCCGTCTTCGGCATCGACCGGCAGGACGCCGGGGTGCCGCGTTACCGGCTGCTGGTGAGCGCGGGCGAGGAAGGCCCGCTGCGCACCACGGGCGGTCTCGAACTCACCGCGCCGTACGGCCTGGAGGCCATCAGCAGGGCCGGCACCGTCGTCGTCCCGGCCTGGCGGTCGATCACCTCGCCGCCGCCGCCCGAGGCGCTGGACGCGCTGCGCCGCGCCCATGAGGAGGGCGCCCGGATCGTCGGGCTGTGCACCGGCGCGTTCGTGCTCGCCGCCGCCGGACTCCTCGACGGCAGGCCGGCGACCACCCACTGGATGTACGCTCCGACGCTCGCGAAGCGCTATCCGTCGGTCCATGTGGACCCGCGTGAGCTCTTCGTGGACGACGGCGACGTCCTGACCTCGGCCGGGACCGCGGCGGGAATCGATCTGTGCCTGCACATCGTGCGGACGGACCACGGCGCGGACGCGGCGGGCGCGCTCGCCAGGCGGCTGGTGGTCCCCCCGCGCAGGAGCGGCGGCCAGGAGCGCTACCTCGACAGGTCTTTACCCGAGGAAATCGGCTCCGATCCCCTGGCGGAGGTCGTCGCCTGGGCGCTGGAGCACCTCCACGAGCAGTTCGACGTGGAGACGCTGGCGGCCCGCGCGTACATGAGCCGCCGGACGTTCGACCGCCGGTTCCGCTCGCTCACCGGCAGTGCGCCGCTCCAGTGGCTGATCACCCAGCGGGTGCTCCAGGCGCAGCGCCTCCTGGAGACGTCGGACTACTCGGTGGACGAGGTCGCGGGCCGCTGCGGCTTCCGGTCGCCGGTCGCGCTGCGCGGCCACTTCCGGCGCCAGCTCGGCTCCTCGCCCGCCGCGTACCGGACGGCGTACCGGGCCCGCAGGCCGCAGCCGTCCGAGGCCGTGGCCGTGGTCCCGGTGGCGGAGGGCGTCCCGCAGTCCCGCCGCGTCCCGGCGCCGGGCGGCGACCGGCCCACGGCGCCACAGCCCGGCTCCCCCGTGCAGCCCGAGCCGGGAAAGCCGGGCTCGGACACCTATGCACCGGGCCGCCCGGTGGTGCCCGGGCAGCGGAGCGCGACCTAGGAGTGCCCGAGGGGGCCGGAGCTCGGCCCCCTCGGGACCGACCGCCGCCGGGGGACGGCGGCGCCCCTTGCCGGCCGGTCTAAGGTAGGGCGCATGAACGATCGCATGGTGTGGATCGACTGCGAGATGACCGGGCTCTCGTTGACGGACGACGCACTCATTGAGGTGGCCGCACTGGTCACCGACTCGGAGCTGAACGTGCTCGGCGAAGGGGTGGACATCGTGATCCGCCCGCCCGCCGGGGCCCTGGAGACCATGCCCGACGTGGTGCGGAAGATGCACACCTCATCCGGCCTGCTCGACGAGCTGGACGGCGGTACGACGCTGGCCGACGCCGAGGCGCAGGTGCTGGCGTATGTGCGCGAGCATGTGAAGGAGCCGGGCAAGGCGCCGCTCTGCGGGAATTCGGTCGGTACCGACCGGGGCTTCCTGCTGCGCGACATGAAGGACCTTGAGGGCTACCTCCACTACCGGATCGTGGATGTCTCGTCGGTCAAGGAGCTGGCCCGCCGCTGGTATCCGCGCGCCTACTTCAACAGCCCGGAGAAGAAGGGCAACCACCGGGCGCTGGCGGACATCCGTGAGTCCATCGCGGAGCTGCGCTACTACCGGGAGGCGGTCTTCGTACCGCAGCCTGGGCCGGACTCGGACACCGCGAAGAAGATCGCGGCCAAGCACGTCCTGCCTGCGGATTAGCGCCGCGCGTCCGGATCGGGGCGGGCGCACGGAAAACGCCGGGGACCCGCCCGAAAGGCGGGAGCGAGCACCCTCCCGGACCCTGTACACTTTTTCTCGGCCGGTCGGAAACGACACGGTCATGGTGGGTATAGCTCAGATGGTAGAGCACCTGGTTGTGGTCCAGGATGTCGCGGGTTCGAGTCCCGTTACTCACCCTCAGTGACTGAGGGCTGACCTGCATAGGCGGGTCAGCCCTCAGTCGTTTGGCTCCCTGCCACATCGAGCGCTGAAGCGATCTCGTCGCGGGGCGGTCGGCGGGCGTTCACCGCGTGACCGGCGGGCCCGGCCCGCTTGCGGTCCAAGTACTTCTTGCCGAGTCTGCGGCCCACCGCCATCACTCGTCGGCTTTCGGGCGTTCCGTAGGTGCGCGTTTCGGGGAATGAACGGTTGCTGCCTGATGGTTGCCATGCGCAGTACGGGAACAGGCACGGAACAGAGGTGGTGGGCGTGAAGGCCGTAGTCGTGGACGCCTTCGGCGGCGCGGACGCACTCGGGCTGACCGAGGTGGCCGATCCGGTGGCCGGTGCAGGGCAAGCCGTGGTCCAGGTGGAGGCCAGCGGGGTCGGTTTCGTGGACATCATGGCCCGTCGAGGCGAGTACCAGCCGCTGTCCGTACCGGGCTTCGTCCCCGGCGTGGAGATAGCCGGGGTCGTCACGGCGGCGGGTGAGGGCGTGGACGCCGGTTGGGTCGGGCGCCGCGTGTTCGCCGTGGTCCAGGGCGGTGGATACGCAGAGCAGGCACTGGTCGCAGCCGACAGTCTGGCCACCGTGCCGGCGGCCGTCAGCGCGAACGAGGCCGTGGCCATCGGCGTGAACGGACTGGTGGCCCGCGTCGGTCTCGAAAAGGCCGGTGTCGGCCCCGGTGATTCCGTGGCGATCAGGGGAGCACGCGGAGGCATCGGCCTGATGGCCGTTCAGCAGGCTGCTGCTCAGGGGGCCGACGTCACTGCCGTCGTCTCCCGCACGAGACCGGACGACCGGCTGGCCGAGTTCGGTGCATCCCGGGTAGTGCCCAGCAGCGAGGCCGGCTTCTCCGGGGAGTACGACGTGGTGCTCGACACAGTCGGCGGCGACGAGATCGGCGTATGGGTCGGTCGGCTGGCATCGAACGGGCGTTTTGTCCTGTGCGGCGCCGCGGGCGGATCTCCCGACGCCGGGTTCGGCAAGGCCCTGCTGCAGCATTACCACCGGTCGCCCACCTTCATTGCTTTCAGCCTCGGTTCACTTCCAGGTGCCGAAATCGCACCACACGCCGAGGCCTTGTTCGAGGCCGCCGCAGCAGGGCGCCTGCGGGGTGTCATCCACGAGGCCTTGCCCATGGCGCAGGTGCGTCGGGCACATGAACTGGTCGAAGGCGGCGGCCTGTTCGGCAAGGTGGTGCTGGTTCCGTAGGCGGGCCGGTTGCAGGGCCGCTGTCACTACCCCGTAGGAATCTTCTGACGGAGGCCCGGTCTGCGCGTACAGGCCGGGCCTCCGTCGTCTGTGCGCCGCCGTGTGCGCCGCCGCCGCTCCCGCTGTTCTCCCGGTCACTCCGTGCGCCCTCCCGGTCTCCGTGACGTACGGCGCCGGTCGCCGGTTGGACCTGGCAGCAGGCCCCTGCCCTGCGCCGCCCGGGCCCAGGGCCACTCCCTGCTGTGGAGAGACCATGTCCGAACTCTGGATGCCCGGCGCCCAGCGCCTCGACACCGGTGACCACGCGCCCACAGCCGGCGGCCCAGCCAAGGCGGTCGCCCACATCACCTGGGACAAGAACGCCACCGCAGCCGAACCCGCCGACCTCGTCCCGTACGAGCGGCTCGCCGACCACTTCGGGCGCACCGCCACCGGGAAGGCCGCCGCCCCGCATCTGCTCTGGTCTCCGTTCACCGGGCGGTTCACCCAGTTCACCCCGGCCACCTCACGGGCGAAGAGCCTGGTGGACCGGGAGGGCGGCACCCGTACCAACCGGGCGGGCTCGGTCGTGATCCAGATCGAGGCGCTCTTCTTCCCGTACTGCCGGGTGGACGGCAAGGTCTACGCGAAGCTCACGGACACCCCGTGCAAGGGCTGGGCGGACCTGAACGGCTGGGTCAAGTCCTGGGGTGTGCCCGACACCTGGCCGATGGGCCGGCCGGCCGACTTCACCTCGCACCGCAGGGAGAGCACCTGGGAACACGCCGCCGGCTGGTACGGGCACTCCCAGGTGCCGGAGAACGACCATCAGGACCCGGGCAGCTGGCCCGAGTTCGCGGCGCACGCTCGCAAGAGCGCGGCGGACGGCGGCATTCCGGGCCAGACCTCGCGCGAACCGCTGCGCGCGCCGGGCACCCCGCCCGCCGGGGGCGGCAACTGAGCGCGGGGCCGGGGGGCCGGCCCGAATGCGCATACCGGGACGCGTACGGGTGCGGGCACGGGTGCGGCGACCGATACGCACACGGGTGCCGCTGCCGGTACACGTACGGGTGCTGCTGCCGCTGCCGCGAGGCCGTTACGAGCTGAGCCGTGGCACCAGATCCGTCGGGAGCACCAGTTGGGACCGCTCGACGGCGGCCGTCCCCGGCGAGCGGTGTGCCGCGATCTCCGAGAGCAGCAGACGGGCCATGGCGCGGCCCATCTCCTCGATCGGCTGGCGCACACTCGTCAGGGGCGGGTCCATATGACGGGCGATCACCGAGTCGTCGAACCCGACGAGGGCCACATCGTCGGGCACCCGCCGACCGCGCTCGCGCAACACCTGGCGGGCGCCCGCGGCCATCACGTCGGACGCGGCGAACACCGCGTCCAGATCGGGGCGGCGGTCGAGGAGCAGCTCCATCGCCCGTCTGCCGCTCTCCTCGGAGAAGTCGCCGGGGGCGACGAGCGCCCCGTCACCGTCCGCGCCCGCGGCTGCGACCGCCCTGCGGTACCCGTCCAGGCGGCACTGCGCGGCGTAGATGTCGGACGGCCCGGTGATGGTCGCGATCCTGCGTCTCCCCCGCGCCACCAGATGCCCGACAGCGCTGCGCGCCCCCTGGTAGTTGTCCGAGTCGACCGAGGGAAGCGTCTCCTGGTAGGAGCGCCGGCCGCTGACCACGGCCGGGATGTCGAGCTGCTGGAGCAGGTCGGGCAGCGGGTCGTCGGCGTGCACGGAGACGAGCAGCACCCCGTCCACCCGGTGCGCGGCCAGGTACTGGGCGAGCCGGTCGCGCTCGCGGTCGCTGCCGACGAGGGTGAGCAGCAGCTGCATCTCGGTGTCGGCGAGCGCGGCGCCGACCCCCCGGACGATGTCCGAGAAGTACGGCTCGGCGAAGAAGCGGGTCTCCGGCTCGGGGACGACGAGCGCGATGGCGTCCGTACGGTTCCCGGCGAGCGCGCGGGCCGCCCGGTTGGGTACGTATCCCAGCTCGGCGACCGCGGTCTCGACGGCTTCGCGGGTGCGGTCGCTGACCCGGGGCGATCCGTTGATGACGCGGGAGGCGGTGCCGCGGCCGACCCCGGCCCGTGCCGCGACCTCTTCGAGCGTGGGCCGCCCGCCGCTCCGTACTCGCGCTGCCGTCATGGCTGCCTCCCGTTCGCGGTCAATTTCTCACAAGTCGGATAACCGGACCAAGTCCGGTCTCCGGCTCCTCGACCCGCCCGGGGCCCGGCCCGTCCCGTAGCGCACGCCTGTGAGGAGAACGCGATGGGAGCGCTCCCACTGTAGAGCGCTCCCACTGTACGGGGCGACGGGACCGCCGCAGAACGGGCCGGGCCGGGCGCGCTGCCCGGCTCCGGCCGTCCGCCGGGGTCCGGCCGGGTCAGTCCACCGGCGGCAGCGCGTGGCGCCGGATCACATCGGCGTACCAGTGGGCGCTCGCCTTCGGGATACGGCGCTGGGACGCGTAGTCGACGTAGACCGCGCCGAACCGCTTCGAATACCCGTACCCCCACTCGAAGTTGTCCATCAGGGACCAGAGGAAGTAGCCGCGCACATCGGCGCCGTCGGCCACCGCCCGCCGTACGGCGTCGAGATGGCCACGCAGGTAGTCGATCCGCTCGGGGTCGGCGACCTGGCCCTCGGGCGAGACGTAGTCGTCGAACGCGGCGCCGTTCTCGGTGACCATCAGCGGCAGCCCCGGGTGCTCCCTGCTGACGTCGGTCAGCAGGCTGTAGAGCCCGTCGGGGTCGATCGCCCAGTTCATCGCGGTGCGCTTCTTGCCCTCCGCGAGGTGGAAGGCGACATGTTCGGACCCGGTCCACGGCGAGTGGTCGCTGCTGCCGTGACCGTCGTCGCGGGTGTCCCCCGCACCGCTCTCCGGGGTCGAAACCAGCGTCGGCGTGTAGTAGTTGACGCCGAGTACGTCGATGGGCGCCGCGATGGTGGCCAGGTCGCCGTCCCTGACCAGCTCCGGCCAGTCCACCAGATGGGCGGTGTCGGCGAGCAGGTCCTCGGGGTAGCCGCCGTCCAGGATCGGGCCGGTGAAGATCCGGTTGCCGACGGCGTCGATCCGGCGTGCGGCGTCCGCGTCGGCCGCGCTGCCGGTGAGCGGGCGGACCTGGTGGAGATTGAGGGTGACCGAGATCTGCGCGGTGGCGGGCAGTCGGCCGCGCAGCACCTCGGTCGCCCGGCCGTGGGCGAGGTTGAGGTGGTGGGCCGCCCGCAGGGTCGCGGCGGGCTCGGTGCGGCCCGGGGCGTGCACCCCTGAGCCGTAACCGAGAAAGGCGGAGCACCACGGCTCGTTGAGCGTGGTCCACATGCCGACGCGGTCGCCGAGTGCGCCCGCCATGATCTCCGCGTAGTCGGTGAAGCGGTCGGCGGTGGCCCGGTGGGGCCAGCCGCCCGCGTCCTCCAACTCCTGTGGCAGGTCCCAGTGGTAGAGCGTGGCGACCGGGGTGATGCCCGCTTCGAGCAGTTCGTCGGCGAGTCTGCGGTAGAAGTCGAGGCCGCGCTCCACGGCCGGGCCGCGGCCGGTGGGCTGCACCCGCGACCAGGAGACCGAGAAGCGGTACGCCTTGAGGCCCAGCTCCTTCATCAGGGCCACGTCGTCGCGGTAGCGGTGGTAGTGGTCGGCTGCGATGTCGCCGGTGTCGCCGTTGCGGATCTTGCCCGGGGTGTGGCTGAAGGTGTCCCAGATGGAGGGGGTGCGGCCGTCCTTGGCGGCGGCGCCCTCCACCTGGTAGGCGGCGGTGGCCGCGCCCCAGACGAAGCCCACGGGGAATTCCGCCGCCTCGGGCGCCTGCTCACGGGTGGTGGTCTCGGATCGTACGACGGTCATGCGGGAGCGCTCCCAGGGGTGGGCGGAACAGGGGCGGTGGGGAAGACGGGCGGTGGGGAAGACGGAACGGGTCCGGCTCCGGTGTCCCGTACGGCTCGCGGTCAGGCACGGGCCGTACGGGACGCACCGGGGAGGACGGGAGACGCAGAGGTCACCCCTTGACGGCGCCGGACATGATGCCTCCGACGATCTGCTTGCCGAAGATCACGAACACCACGAGCAGCGGCAGCGTACTGATCAGCGCGCCCGCCATCACGATGCTCTGGTCCGGCGTGTAGGAGGCGCTCAGCTGACCGAGCGCGACCTGCAGGGTGGGGTTCTGCTGGTTGAGGGCGAGATAGGGCCAGAAGAAGTCGTTCCACGCCTGGACGAAGGTGAGCATCCCCAGCACCATCATCGCGGGGCGGGCCGCCGGGAGGACCACGCTGCGCACGATACGGAGGTTGTTGGCGCCGTCGATCTTGGCCGCCTCGACCAGTTCGTACGGCAGCGCCTCCAGTAGGTACTGCCGCATGAAGAAGACACCGAACGCGCTCACCAGGGTCGGGAAGATCACCGACTCCAGGTTCCCGCCCCAGCCGATCTTGGACATCATCATGAAGAGCGGGACGACGCTGAGCTGCGGCGGGATGGTCAGGGTGGCGATGACCGCGGTCATCAGTCCGCCGCGCCCCCGGAACCGCATCTTGGCGAAGGCGTACCCGGCCAGCGTGCAGAAGAAGAGCGTGGCCGCGGTGATGCAGCCGGAGACGATGACGGAGTTGACGATCGCCTTGCCGAGGTGGGCCTGGTTCCAGGCGGCGTTGAGGTTGTGGACGAGCCGGCCGCCGGGCAGGAACGGCGGTGTACTGGCCAGCACCTCGTCCTGGGTGTGGGACGCGGCCACCAGGGTCCAGTACAGCGGCAGGATGGAGCCGATACCGACGGCGATCAGCGCGACATAGGAGAAGGGGCCGCCCTTCAGCTGCTGGCCGGCGCCGGGCCGGAAGCGGCGGCGGGGCGCGGAGGGTGCGGGGACCGGCCGGGGGGTGAGACCTGGCGCGTGGGTGGGGCTGGTCATGGTCATGGATTTCGCTCCCGGTCAGGCCGCGGACTTGCGTACGTAACGGCCGATGAGCCAGTTGATCGCGGCGATGATCAGCAGCAGGGCGAGCATCGCCCAGGCCACCGCGGCGGCCGGACCGAGGTGCCCCAGATTCCAGCCGTAGTTGTAGAGGTAGACGCTGAGCGTCTCGTACTGATTCTCGTTGCCGCCGGTGGCGCCGAGGGTGCCGCCCTCCAGGAGCAGCGGCTCGCCGAAGAGCTGCATGGAGCCGATGGTCGAGATGACGATCGTGAAGAGGATCGTCGGCCGCAGCGAGGGGATGGTCACCTTGCGGAACTGCTGCCAGCGCGAGGCTCCGTCGATGGAGGCCGCTTCGTACAGATCGCTGGGAACCGCCTGCATCGCGGCCAGGTAGATCAGGGTGTTGTAGCCGGTCCAGCGCCAGATGACGATGACCGAGATGGCGATCTTCGAAGTCCAGTGCCCGTTGGCCCAGTTGGTGTGACCGAGGCCGATGAAGTGCAGCAGCCAGTTGAGCAGGCCGCCGTCGGCCCGGAAGACCAGGGCGAAGACCAGGGCCGCCGACGCCACCGATGTGGCGTACGGGGTCAGGATGATGGTGCGGAAGAAGGTGCTGGCCCGCAGCTTGTAGTTGAGCAGATGGGCCAGGCCCAGCGCGACGAGCAGCTGGGGGGCCGCCGACATCACACCGATCAGGAAGGTGTTGGAGACCGCCGTCCAGAACTCGGCGTCGTGCAGGATCCGGTCGAAGTTGGCCCAGCCGACCCACTGCATCTGGTCGAGACCGGTCATCTCCACCCGGTGCAGGGCGATCCAGCCGGTGTAGAGCAGCGGATAGAGCCCGAAGGCGCCGAAGACCAGGAAGAACGGGGCGATGTAGGCGTACGGCGATGCCTTGTCGTCGAACCTCCACAGCCTGCTGCGCCACTTCTGCCGGCGGTCGGCCGCCGAGGTCTCCGGAGAACCGGAGGGGGGCGGGGTGTGAGCATCCCGGGCGGGTGCCGATAGGGACACAGTCGGGAGTCCTTCCTGGGGGACGCCGGCCCGGGTGGCGGTGCCGGCCTGACGGCGGGGGCCGGGCGGGCGGTTGCGGGCCACCCGCCCGGCGGTGGTCAGTGCCTTCCGTACGGATCGGACCGGATCCGCGCGGGAGGTGTCTAGCCGAGCGCCTAGCCGATTGCCTTGTCGATGGCGTTGGTGGCGGCGGACCAGGCGTCGTCCGGGCTGGTGCCCCGCTGCTCCATGTTGTTGATCTGCGTGGAGAAGGTGTCCTTGATGACCGCGTCCTTCTCACCGAGTACGGCCAGCGGGATGGTCTTGGCCTCGTCGGCGTAGATCTGGCCGACCGGCGCGTTGTTGAAGTACGACAGCTTGGCGTTCTTCACCTCGGGCAGGTCGTACGCGCCCTTGTTGGACGGGAAGGCGCCGATCGCCTTGAAGACCGCTGCCTGCTGGGCGGGCGCCGTCAGCCACTTGACCAGGGCGCCGGCCTCGGTGACATGGCTGCCCTTCTTGGGCACCGCGAGGAAGGAACCGCCCCAGTTGGCGGCCGACGAGCCGGGGGCCGTGGTGATGTCCCACTTGCCCTTGTTGGCCGCACCGGCGTTGGTCGAGATCTGACCGGCCATCCACGCGGGGCAGGCCACCGTGGCGACGGTGCCCTTGCGCAGGGCGGCCACCCACGGGTCGTTGAACTGGGCGAGGCCCTGGGTGAGCTTCTTCGACGCGGCGTCGGCGGCCAGGTTCCAGCCCTCCTTCACGCTGGGGCTGTCCTTGTAGATCGCCTTGCCGCTCGCGTCGTAGTACTGCTTCGCGTTCGAGCTCACCACGGCGTTGAACATGGCGCTCGCGGAGTCCATGAAGTACGTACCGGCGGGGGCCTTCTTCTTGTACTCCTCACCGAGCTGGAGGTAGGAGTTCCAGCCGCCCGCGACCTTCTTGGCGACGGCGGCACGGTCGGTCGGCAGCCCGGCCTTCTTGAAGAGTTCGGTGTTGTAGCAGAGCGACATGGGGCCGATGTCCGTACCCGCGCCGATCACCGCGCCGTCGGACGTGGTGGCCTGCTTCTCCTTCCAAGAGAGCCAGTCACCGACGTTGATCACCTTGCTGAGGTCCGCGAAGTCGTTCGCCTTGGTGTCGACGACCTCCTTGATACGGCCGACCTCGATGCCCTGCACATCGGCCAGTCCGCTGCCCGCGTTCAGCTCCTGGAGCATCTTGGGGTAGTAGACCTTCTCATCAGCGGTGACGTCTTCCTTGACCGTGATGTTCGGGTGCAGCTTGTGGTACTGGGCGAAGAGCCCGGCCTCCTTGTAGCCGAACTGCCCGTAGTCCGCGACGGTCAGGGTGATGTTCCCGTCGGCGTCGGTGCTCTTGCCCGAGTCCGACGAGTCGCTGCTGCAGCCGGCCAGCAACAGGGCGGTCGCTGTCAGGCCCGTGGTGGCGATGACCGCTGCTCTGCGGCGGCGGCCGCCGACGGTGCGGGTGATGCGCATTCCACTACTCCTTGTTCCAGGGTGGGACTGGCGTTCTTACTGCGCGGCATACGCGCTGGTGAGTGCGAGTGCCGGGAAGTGCAAGGGGGGAGGCACGGGCCGTTCAGTCCGTACGGGAAAAACCCGTGCGATGTGGGAGCGCTCCCATGCGCCGATGCCGGAAGGTTGCTGCCTTGGAGGGGTGGGTGTCAAGAGTTGAAGGCGGTTCCGTTGCCCGAGCGTGTCCCGCACGTCACGCGAACGTGTCCGGCACGGCTCTTGCCACCGGGGACGCCGTTTGCGGGCAGCACCGGGTGCGGGTCAATTCCCGCAGATCAGCGGGGTGGTGGTGGTGTATCACCCGGCCGCTGATCCGGGGAGGACCGCGCTGGGGCCTGGATCACGGCTGCATACCGGGAGATGAACGGGGCTTGGAAGGGGGCCGCGCCCGGGGCGGGTTACGCCTTTTTCCTCCGAACTCCGACCGGGAGAACGAGGGGTGGGGGTTGTCCGGGACGGTGGTGGGTCCGCGCACGGCAAACGCCCCGGCCGGGTGGGGGGTGAACCGGCCGGGGCGTCCGTCTTGAGGGGGCGTCAGCTGTGGGTGAGGTCAGTTGTGGGTGGCGTCAGCCGTTGGCGGCGTCAGCTGTCGGCTGTCTCAGCTGTTGGCTGTCTCAGCTGTTGGCGGCGAATGCCTTGGTGAAGGCCAGTTCGTCCTGGACGACCGACGAACACGTCGGGTCGGCCGAGTCCTTCGCACCACCCGGGCACTCCTGGTCCCGGGCGGCCGACCACATCGAGAGCCGTCCGAGCCCCTTCGCCTTGGCGAACTCGGCCAGCTGCTTGGCGTCGTCCACCGTGAACTTCTCGGTGTTGACGTCATTGACACCGATCATTGGGGTGACCGCCACGGCCTTCCACGCAGCGGCGTCCGAGAGCCCGAGCACTCCCTTGATCTGCGCCTGTGTCGCGGTCGCCGCCTGGGTCGCGTAGTCACCCATGTCCCCGCTGTAGGAGGGCCCGTAGTCCATCGCCATGATGTTGACGGCGGAGATGTCCACGCCGTTCTTCTTCGCGTTGGCAATGAGGTCCACGCCGGGCTGGGTCAGCCCCTCGGGCATCACCGGCAGCGTGAACGAGACATCGAGCCCCGGGTGGGACTTCTGGAGCTGCGCGATGGCCTGCGCGCGGCGGGTGTTGGCCGCCGTGTCCGGCAGCGCGCCGCCCTCGATGTCGAAGTCGACCTTGGTGAGCTTGTAGGCGTCGATGACCTTGCCGTACGCCGCGGCCAGCGCCTCGGCGGAGGAGCAGGCCGCACCCAGCTCGGTGCCGGAAGCGCCGCCGAAGGACACCCGGACATCACCGCCCTTGGCCCGCAACCCGCTGATCTGCGAGGCCACCTTGTCGTCACCGAGTCCCGTGGCGCCGCCCCAGAGCGGGGCGCAGCTGCCGCCCGAGGTGATGAAGGCCAGGTTGAACTCCTTCACACCGGTCTTGGCCGCGGTGCCGAGCAGGTCGTACGCGGGGTAGAGCGAGGTGTCGACGTACGGGGCGAAGCCCGCACCGGACGAGGTGCCCGTCCCGGTGGCGGTGGTTCCGGTGGACGCGGGGCCGGACTTCGACGAGGAGTCCGTGGACGCTCCCGCGCCCGCTGCCGGCTTCGCCGGGCCCGAGGGCTGCGAGGACTGCGCGGGCCGGGACGGCTGCGACGGCTTGGTGGGACGGCCGCTCGGCGCGGGCGCGCCGCCGGAGTCGACCGAGCACTTCGCGCCGTCGATGACACAGCCGGTGGGGGCGCCCGCGGTGGTGCCCGACGAGGTGACGAACCCGATGGTGAGGGACTTGCCCGCGGCGATACCCGCCGTGTCCCACTTCGCGGGGCGCACGGTGACGTGCTGTCCGTCGACCGTCGACCGGGCGTTCCAGAGCGAGCTGAGCTTCGTCCCGGCGGGCAGGTCGAACTCCAGCTTCCAGTCGGTCAGTGCCTTGCCCGCGTCGTTGCTGACGACGTACTGGCCGGTGTAACCGCCCTGCCAGTCACTGGTCCTGGTGTAGGCGGCGCCCACGTCGGCGGCGTGCGCCGTACCGGTCAGTGCGAACGCGCCGCCCCCTGCGACGGCCGCGGCCACGACCGCGCCCATCGCCTTGGTCCTGCCGCTCACCTTGCGCCGGTGGGTCCTCGTACTCATGGCGTGCCTGCCTCTGCGTGACGGAAGTGGGGGGTGTGGGCAGCACGCTAGCGATGGCGAACCGGACAATTGGGCGGTTCGGGCGAGAAGCCGAGGATCTTAGGGCGGGCTTAAGGAAGAGAAAGGGAGCGGTTAATTCCGGGGGTCCGGAGCCGCCCCGGACCGGCCGTCCGCGCCGGCCCCGGACCGGCCCGGCGCGGCCCCCGGCACGGCCCCCCGGAGCGCCCCGCGCCTGCGCCCCCGTACCCGGTGGCCGTGGGCGCGCGGGGCGCCACCGGAGTCGAGGGCGATCCAGAGCCGGACCTCGGTGCCGCCGAGGACCGAGCGGCCGATCCGCAGGTCACCGCCGGTCGACTCGGCGACCCGGCGCACGATGTCCAGGCCGAGGCCCGTGGAGCCCGTCCGCCGGCCGCTGTTGCCGCGGGCCAGGGCGGCCACCGGGTCGGCGATGCCCGCACCCGCGTCCGACACGAGCACGATGACGGCGCCATCCGCCTGGTGCACGTCCACCGAGAAGGGGGTGGACTCGGGGGTGTGGCGGAAGACGTTTCCGAGCAACGCGTCGAGTGCGGCGGCCAGTTCGGAGCGCGCCACCGGGATGTGCACGGGCCGGCCCACACCGGCCAGCCGTACCGTACGGCCCTCGTCCTCCGCCAGCGCCGACCAGAAGGCCATCCGCTCGCGGATCACTTCGGAGGCGTCGCAGCTCCCGCCCGCGCCCGGCCGGCCCCGGCTCTGCGGGCGCTGTTCCCGGGCGGTGCGGATGATGGTGTCGACCTCCAGCTCCAGCTTCTCGACGGCCGCACGGGTCTGTTCGGCGGCCGGGCCCTCCCCCAGCGACGCGGCGTTGAGCCGCAGGACGGTGAGCGGGGTGCGCAGCCGGTGCGAGAGGTCGGCCGCCAGTTCGCGCTCGCTGTCCAGGAGCTGGACGACCTGGTCGGCCATCGAGTTGAACGCCCCTGCGGCCGAGCGCAGTTCGGCCGGTCCCTCCTCGGTGACCCGTACGGACAGCCTGCCGTCGCCCAGCTCGCGCGCCGCCCGTGCGAGCCGCTGCGCGGGGCGCACCATCCGGGCGCCGAGCCGGTCGGCGACCGCGACCGAGCCGACGACCAGCGCGATACCGACACCTGCCAGGACCAGCCAGGCGGTGCCGACCCCGTGGGAGACCTCGGCGTCCGGTACGTACACCTCGACGACCGCGATCTTCCCGCTGGGCAGTGCGGTGGGCTGGAGGAGCGCGGAGCCGCCGGGCACTTCGGTGATCATGGCCTGGCTGCGGGCGGCCTGGATGTCCTCGGCCGCTGCCCGCCGGTGGCCGATCTCGGTGGGCCGGCTGCCCGGTCCGCCCGGCGCGGGCACATGGATGGCGACGCGGCCCGCCGCGCCCGCCGGGGTGGAGGCGACGGCCTTCTCCAGGGGGAGGCGGTCGGTGGTGATGGAGAGGGTGGGGGCGAGGGCCGAGGCGTTCCGCTCGGCGCCGGCGAAGGCCCGGTCGCCGGCCATCTCCTTGATGACCAGACCGAGCGGTACGGCGAAGGCCACCACGACCATGGCGGTGGCGGCCAGCGCCACCTTGACCAGCGCCCACCTCATCGGGGCGGCTCCAGCTTCACCCCGACACCGCGGAGCGTGTGCAGATAGCGGGGACGAGCGGCGGTCTCGCCGAGTTTCCTGCGCAGCCAGGAGAGGTGGACGTCGATGGTCTGGTCGTCGCCGTACGACTGCTGCCACACCTCGGCGAGCAGTTCCCTGCGCGCGACGACCACTCCGGGCCGTCCGGCGAGGAAGGTCAGCAGGTCGAACTCGCGCCGGGTCAGGTCGAGCCGGGCCCCGTCCAGCTCCGCCTGTCTGCGCAGCGGGTCGACACAGAGCCCGCCGACGCGGATGAGCTGCGGAGGCGGCTCGGCGGCCGACCGGCTGCGGGAGCGGCGCAGGACGGCCGCCATCCGGGCCGACAGATGCTCCACCGAGAAGGGCTTGGTGAGGTAGTCGTCGGCGCCGTCGTTCAGCAGCCGGACGATCTCCGCCTCGTCGTCCCGCGCGGTGGCGATGATCACCGGTACGTCGGTGATGCCACGCAGCATCTTCAGCGCTTCCGCCCCGTCGAGATCGGGCAGGCCCAGATCGAGAATGACCAGGTCGAACTCGAAATGGGCCACCTCGCGCAGCGCCTCCAGAGCCGTGCCGACGCTCCGTACGGTGTGAGAGGCATCGGTGAGGTGCCGGATGAGGGCGGAGCGTACGAACTGGTCGTCCTCGACCACGAGCACACTTGCCATGGGCGGCACCGTACGCCATTCGGGGGCGGCGGGTGGGTGAGTCGCCGTGTCGCGACACCCGTGGGGCGGGTGAGGCAGTATGGCGCGATGATCCGGCGACTGACTCAGGCCCTGGCGTGGTCGCTCGCCACCTGCGCGGCGACGACGCTGACCTGGTGGGGGGTGCATTCGGTGATGGCGGGTACCGCCTATGACCTGCCCCGGGCGCTTCCGGCGGGCAGCCCCCAGCTGCTCTCGTCGGCCACCCACCGGCCCGAGGAGCCGGATTCCGCGTCCCCCGGGACGGGGCGGCGGCCCGGGGGCGGATCGCCTTCCGCCTCCCCGGCCCACCCGTCCCGGAACCTGCGCTCCTCGCCATCCCCCTCGGCACCGTCCTCCGCGCCCTCGCACTCCACCGCGCCGAACGGCCCGGCGGGGTCCGGGAGTCCGAGCGGTTCGTCCGGTGATGTCCGGAGTTATGCGACCTCGGGCGGCCGGTCCGTCTTCGATCTGGGGGCGGACTCGGCCGCGCTGGTCTCGGCGACCCCCGCGGACGGCTGGCAGATGCGGGTCTGGAAGCAGCCGGAGTGGATCCGGGTGACCTTCACGCAGGGGCCGCGCTCGGTGTCGCTGTTCTGCACCTGGAACGGACACAGGCCGTCGGTGGAGGTCGACGACCACTGAGCGGGACGACCACCTGAGCTGCCGGGCCGCAACGGCAGGGCCGGTGAACTCGCGCTCCCCCGCTACCGGAAGACCGCGGACGGCGGCGCGGGTGGGGCCTGCGCGTCGGCGTCCCGTACCGGCTTCGCGCCGCCCGTGAAGTCCGTCAGCCCCCGGCCGTGCTCGACCCGCCCGGCGTGCCCGTCCCCCGCCACCCGGCGGGTCAGCTCGGCGAGGGGCAGCGGGAGCGCCGACCCCACCAGCACCGCGTTCCCGAACCTCCGGCCGCGCAGCACCGCGGGCTCGGCCGCCAGGGCCAGTTCGGGGAAGGTCTGTGCCGCGGTCGCGATCTGGCCGCGGAGATACGTCAGCGGCGGGCCGTCGGTGAGGTTCGCCGCGTACCAGCCCCCGGGTTTCAGCGCCCTGCGGACCTCGGCCAGGAATTCCGTACTGGTGAGATGTGCGGGGGTGCGCGCACCGCTGAAGACATCGGCGACGACCAGGTCCGCCCAGCCGTCCGGGATCTTCGCGAGTGCGGCGCGGGCGTCGGTGGAGCGGACGCGGATCCGGGCGCCGGGGTCCAGCGGCAGGACTCTGCGCACCAGTTGGACCAGCGGGCCGTCCACCTCGGCGACCTGCTGGGTGGAGCGGGGCCGGGTCGCCGCCGTGTAACGGGCGAGGGTGAAGGCCCCGCCGCCGAGATGTACGACGTGCAGCGGCTGTCTGGGCGGTGCCACGAGGTCGATGACATGGCCGAGCCTGCGCTGGTACTCGAAGTCGAGGTACGTGGGGTCGTCGAGGTCCACATGGGACTGCGGGGCGCCGTCGATCAGCAGCGTCCAGGCGCGCGGGCGGTCCCGGTCGGGCCTGAGTTCGGCGGTCCCGCCGTCCACCTGCTCGACGACGGACTCCGGTGCGGAACGGCCCTGCCGCTTGTTCTTCGCCACTCCCCCAGTATCGGTGCTCAGCCGGGCGCGATGCTGAGCCAGTGCCGGAGGTCAGCCGGCACCGGGGCCCAGCCGCCTTCGGGACCCAGCCGGTATCGGCGCCCAGCCCGCCGGGCCGCTCACCGGCGGTTGTCCGCCGCCTCGATCAGACGGGCCGCCTCGCCGAGTGCCGCCCTGAGCACCGAAGGGTCGGTGACCGGCGCGGTCTCGGGCGGCAGCAGCCAGCCGGTGCCCCGGACCGGCGGCTCGTCGGGGATCCGCAGCCCGCGTCCGTTGGTCTGCGTACACGCGCTGCCCGGCAGGTCCCAGCCGTCGGCCGTACCGGGCGGCACCAGGAATCCGAGGGTGTCGCAGGCGCCGTCGTGCAGGACGGGGCCGACATCGGCCGAGTCCGCCCCCCTGCGCAGGATGTCCACGGCCTCCAGCCCCTGCCGCGCCGGGACCGTCACCAGATCGCACGCTTCGGCCGCGCCGTCGGGTGGCGCGCTGCACTCCTGACTGGGTGTGTGCCGGGCGGTCGTTCTCGAACCGCTCGTCTCCGTACCGGTCTCCAACAAGGCAACCCCTCCTCGTTCTCCACAAGGTTCAACGCCTGCGGACGTCAAGGGCTACGGCGCATCGCCGCCGTAAAGGATGGCAGTTCATGGCAAATCGCGGGTGAGATATCCGTTTTGTAGCTATACCGGCTGTGTGTGTCTCATCACAGACGGTACGTTTTGCGCGCCGGAGCGGTCCGGTCCGACAGCACCATCCGCCAGAGAGGGCTCGGCCATGGCGATGTCACGGGAGGTACGCAACCCGGCTTTCCGGGAGTTGCGCGGACAGCGTTCGCCCGGTGAGTTCGCGGCGGCGATCCGCCGGGCCGCGCGCGAGATCGGCGAACAGGTCTCCTGCGACGCGCGGTACGTCGGACGTGTCGAGGCCGGCGAGATCCGCTGTCCCAACTACGCGTACGAGCGAGTGTTCCTGCATATGTTCCCCGGTTCGACCCTGAAGGATCTGGGGTTCTCCGACCGGGGGGTGGTGCGCGGGCGGGGTGTCTGTCCCGGTCGCGTATCACCGTCCCAGCCCCACACCAGCCAGAACAACGAGGAGAGCGACGTGCTGCGTCGCGCATTCATGGCCGGCGGTTCCGCCGCGGTGGCCGCCGTCTCACTGGGCCTCCGTCCGGCCCCCGTACCGTCCCCGCGCCAGGTCGGCGAGGCGGAGGTGAGCGCCGTCGAAGAGGCCGTGCGGCAGATCAGGCTGCTCGACGACCGGCACGGCGCCGCCGGTCTCTACCAGCGGGCGGCGCAGCCACTGGAAGCCGCGTACGCCCTGCTCGACGCGGGCACCGCCCGCCGCTCCGCGGCCGACCGGCTGCACGCGGGCGCCGGTGAACTGGCCATCTCCGTGGGATGGCTGGCCCATGACTCGGGCCGCTTCGACGACGCGCGGTCCCACTACGCGGAGGCCCTGGCGACCGCCCGGGTCTCCGGTGATCCCGCGCTTGAGGCCCACGCCTTCTGCAATACGGCGTTCCTGGCGCGGGACGCGGGGCGGCCGCGGGAGGCGGTGCGGGCCGCGCAGGCCGGGGAGCGGGCGGCGAAACAGCTGGCTTCGCCCCGGCTGCTGTCGCTGCTGACCCTGCGGGAGGCGGGCGGCTGGGCGGGTCTCGGTGACCGTACGGCCTGTTCCGAGACGCTGGGGCGGGCCAAGTCCCTCTTCGCGCAGGGCGCTTCGGAGAATGATCCGGAGTGGATGACCTTCTTCGTGGAGGCCGAGCTGGAGATGCTGGAGGCGCAGTGCTGGTCGGCGCTGAGCGACTGGCCGCGCGCGGCCCGGCACGCCGAGCGCGCGGCGGAGCTCCAGGATCCGCACTTCGCCCGCAATCTGGCGCTCTACCGTGCCCAGCTGGCCGACGATCTGGCCAGGGCCGGCGCGCCCGACCGGGCGGCGGCGGCCGGGCACCAGGTGCTCGACCTGCTGGACCAGGTCCGGTCCTCCCGTATCCAGGCGATGCTGGCGGGCACGGCCCGCAGGCTGCTGGCCCAGCGCAGGGCGGCCGGGGTGCCGGCCTTCCTGGAGCGGCACGCGTCGGTCCCGCGGCTGGTCTGAGGGCGGCCCCGCCTCGGACCGGGGGCGGGGCCGCGGGGCCCGTCCCGAGCGGGGTCTCCCGGCCCGGTCCGAGTGCCCGGTGCCGTTCACGGCCACGCTCCAGCCACGGCTACCGCTCCAGGTGCCCGGTGTCGTTCCACCGCTCGACCGCGGGGGCGTCGTACGCCCAGCCCAGCACCGAGAGCGACGCCGGGGCCAGCCTGACGCGGGCCCCGAAGGTCAGGTCGTAGCCGAGCCAGCGCGCGGCGAGCGCCCGCAGGATGTGGCCGTGCGCGAAGACCAGGACGTCGTGGCCGCCCGTACGGATCCGGTCGACCACCTCGTCGGCGCGTGCGGTGACATCGGCCACGGACTCCCCGCCGGGGGCGCCGTCGCGCCAGATGAACCAGCCCGGCCTGACCGCCTGGATCTCGGCCGGGGTCATTCCCTCGTACGCCCCGTAGTCCCACTCCAGGAGCGCGTCCCACTCCCGCGCGCGGCCGGCGAACCCGGCGAGTGCGCAGGTCTCGCTCGCCCGCAGCAGCCTGCTGGTCAGCACCCGGGCGTCCGGCACGGCGTCCCACGGAGCCCGGTGCAGACGCTCCCCGAGGAGCTTGGCCCCCTCGCGCCCCTCGTCGAGCAGGGGGATGTCCGTTCTGCCGGTGTGTTTCCCGGACAGCGACCATGCGGTCTGTCCATGCCGGACCAGCAGCATGCGGGGTGCCATGACGCTCTCTCCCAGGGGGTGTCGTGATGCTTGTCCCATCATCGCGTACGGGGTCGGGGAGCAACCCGGCGGACGGCTCCGGCGTCCCCCTTACCGTGCCCCTGCGGAGAGGGGCCGCCTGAACTTGTCATTCCATACGCCCTATGGTGGTACGCCGGGTGACAGGCCCCGTTTGAACTGACGATGGAGAGCATTCGGATGCCGTACACCGCGCACCGTGACCGGCCCCGCTGGTGGACAGAGCTCCTGGTGATCGCTGTTGTCTACACCGCGTACTCATCGGGCCGGCTGCTGGCCCGCGGCAACACCGAGGACGCGATCGAGCACGGGCTCTCGCTGCTGCATGCCGAGAAGTTTCTGCACATCAACATCGAACACCCGCTGAACAGGCTGTTCACCCACACCCCTGCCATCGGGATACCCGCCGACTTCGCCTACGCCTCGCTGCACTACGTGGTCACCCCGGCCATCCTGATCTGGCTCTTCCGCCGCAGGCCGGCCCAGTACCGGATGGCACGCACCTGGCTGATGGTGTCCACGCTGCTCGGCCTGATCGGCTTCACGCTGACGCCGACCTGTCCACCGCGGCTGCTCGCGTCGTCGGAGGGTTTCGTCGACACGATGGCGCAGTACAGCTCGTACGGCTGGTGGGGCGATGACGCGAGTGCGCCGCGCGGGCTCGGCGGGATGACCAACCAGTTCGCCGCGATGCCGAGTCTGCATGTGGGGTGGGCGCTGTGGTGCGGGGTGATGCTGTGGCGCTACGGCCGTACACCGCTGGCCCGAATACTCGGGGTGCTCTACCCGTTGACCATCACCTTCGTGGTGCTGGGCACGGCCAACCACTATCTGCTCGACGCGATCGCGGGGGTCGCGGTGATGGGTGTGGGGCTGCTGCTCGCCCGGCCCGCGGTGCGGCTGGCCGACAGGGTACGGGCACGTTTCTCCTCCGGTACGGCCGACGTTCCTTCCCCGGTTGTCGGTGCCGGATGCAAGACTTCCCCGGGTGAGCGATTCCCCGGGCAGCGGACCTCATCCGCCTCCTCCACCCCCTCGCCCTCTTCCGGGCCGGCGGGCGACACCGCCGACGACGGCACTGCGACAGCGGCTCGCTGAGCTGCGGGGTCCGTCCGTCGCGCCGCAGCCGCTGGACGCCCGCGCGCTGGCGGCCCTCGCCGCCAACCCGGGCTGCGAGCGGCGGGCGCTGCTCGACGGCGCCGGGGTGAACAAGACGGTCCTCGCCCAGGCCCTCGGCTCCCCTTCGGCCTTCGGCCAGTCCCAGTTCGCCTTCATGCGGGGCAACGCCTTCGAGGCGAGGGTGAAGGCCGATGGCGGAGCCGATCTGATGCGGCTGCTCGCCGAGCACATGGGCACGGCCGAGCCGGTGGGCGTCTCGGTCCCCGATCTCACGGCGGCCGGCCCCCAAGGCCGCGCAGCGCGCACCTCGCTGGCCCTGCGGGAGGCCACCGATGCCGGTGGGTGGACCCTGTTCGACCATCCGATGCTGGCGCTCGATGTGGCGGGCTCCCCGGCCTATCTGGAGCCGGACGCGGTGGTGGTGGACCCGTCCGGGCGGTGGACGGTGATCGAGATCAAGTCGTTCCCGATGATCGACGCGTCGGCGGACGCGGCGAAGGTGGGCGCGGCCGCCCGGCAGTCGGCGGTGTACGTACTCGCGCTGGAACGGATCGCGGCGCATGTCAACGGCGGGGGCGGCGACGGACGCGGCGGGGACGACGCCGTGCCCGGCGGGGACGACGGCGTACGCGGCAGGGACGGCGAAGACCTGGGAGGCGGCGGAGACGGCCTGGGCGACGAGCACCGGGATCACGACGCACGCGGCGCAGGCCGCGCCTCCGTGCACGACCGGATCCTGCTCGTCTGCCCCAAGGACTTCTCCAACCTGCCGACGGCTTCGGCCGTCGACGTACGCAAGCAGCTTTCGGTGACCCGCCGTCAGCTGACCCGGCTGACCCGTATCGAGGACATCGCCGCGGCCCTGCCCGAAGGCACCACCTTCGACCCGTCCCTGCCGCCCGCCGAGCTCACGGCGGCGGTCGAGTCGGTGGGCGCGGCCTACGCACCGGAGTGCCTGGCCGCCTGCGAGCTGGCCTTCCACTGCCGCGGCCGGGCGAAGGAGACGGGCGCGGTGGAGGCGCTGGGCCGTGGGCTCCGCGGCGATCTGGGCGGGCTCACGACGGTCGACGCGGTGCTGGCCGCGGCCCACGGCGAGCAGGGCGATCCGTCCGACCCGGCCGTGGCCGCGCTGCGCAGGGCCGCGGCGCTGCGGGCGGAGGCACTGGCGGAAGGGGCGCGAGGGCTCGAGACGCTGCCGCCGCAGACGCGTCAGGACCGGGTGCCCCACGGGCAGGAGGGTCCGCCGCCATGTCACTGATCAGTACGCTCGCCCGCCTTGAGGCGGTGCGGTCCGGCCGCGCGGAGCCCACCGCCACCGTCCGCCACCGCCATCTCTCCCCGCGCCCGCTGGTCCTCGTCCCCCTCACCACGGCGGGCGAGGCCGGCGCCCCGCTCGGCGCGCTCGTCGGGACGGACCCGGAAGCCCCGAGGCTCCTGACCGTCGCCCAGCCGCGCGACCGTGATCTGCGGTTCGCGTTCCTGGCCGAGCTGGCCGACGCCGTACTGCCGTACATCGACGGGTACGCGGACGACGTCGAGGCCGCCGAGCGCTCCGAGACCGACCCGGAGACCGGGAAGAAGGTCAAGGTCGAGACCGAGCTGTGCGCGGACGCCCCGCAGCTGATCGTGCCGGGCCGGGCGGGCATCGACTTCGTCCGGCTCCTCGGGCGTTCGATGCGCTTCCGGCGTACGGCCGACGAGGATCCGGAGACGCCCTACCCGGCGCCGCCCCGGGTCCCGCTCCTCGGCCGCTGGCTGACCCACTACGGCGAGCGCGCCCGGGTCCCGGGCTCCTCGCTGCTGCTCGCCGCGACCGACCTGCTGAACCGTCACTGGGCCACCGGCCAGAGCAGTCTTGAGGACCAGCACCTCGGCGCGCTCCTCGGCTGGATCGACCCGGCGGACGGGGTGTCCGGCGCCGAGGCCGCGCTCCGGGCGGAGCTGGGGCGCGACCGGGAGGGGCAGCTGCTCTGCCCGCCCGCCGGGCCCGCCACCGACCCGGCCTTCGACAACCGGCTGCTGGCGCCGGCGGTGGAGCGGTACGACACGGCGCGTACGGCACTGGCCGCCGCCGAGGACGGACCGGCAGCCGACGACCGGCTCGGCGAGCTGACGGCGGCCGAGCGGGAGATCCACCGGCTGCTCGCCGGGCAGCTGCGCCCCACCTGGGACGCGGTCTGGCAGTCGGTCGGGCTGTTGCGCACACTGCCCGAGGGGGCCAGGGCGGCTGAACGGTGGACCCGGGACCGCTGGTCGTTCACCGGCCACCGGGACCGGGTGCGGGCGGGCGAGCCGCCGCAGCCACGCCGGGACGACGCGGTGACCGCGGCACAGAAGCTCGCCACCCGCGAGACGGCGCAGACACAGCTGGAGGCGCAGGAGGCACTGGACGATCCGCTGGTGATGGCCGGGCGGCGGCTGGCGGGCGAGGCGTTCGCCGGTGAGGTGACGGATGTGGTGATGGCGTGGAGCGAGTCGAAGCGCCCGAGCCCGCGCCCCCTGGTGACGCTCCGCACCGACGACACACCGCACATCGGCGAGCGGGCCAAGGTCCACCGCACGCTCCCCGGCGACCCGCCGAAGGCGCAGACCGCCGAGTTCGTACGGTACGAGGAGGACGGCTCACTGGTGCTGCGGCTGACCAACGGCATGGGACGCGCCAGGGATCCGGCCCCGGGGACCGTGCCGGAGAAGGGCGACCGGCTCTGCTGGACGCTGTTCGAGCACAGTTCGCGGGGCGGGCCCGAGCTGCCCGCGCAGGAGGACACCCCGTGGACGCACGGCGGTCCGCCGGAAACCGCCGCCCCCGCGCTGCTCCCCGACCCCGTCACCCCCGAGGACCTGCTGTGAGCTTCGACCCCGGTGCGGAGGCCGCCCGCGCGACACGGGCCATCCTGGACGACACGCTGCACGGCACCGCCCGCGGAGTGGTGGTCGACTCACCGCCGGGCGCGGGCAAGTCGACGCTCGTGGTGCGCGCGGCCCGTGAGCTGGCCGCCGCCGGGCGCCCCCTGATGGTGGTCGCGCAGACCAACGCCCAGGTGGACGACCTGGTCGTGCGCCTGGCCGGGAAGGATCCCGAGCTGCCGGTCGGCCGGCTGCACAGCAGCGACCCCGACCCGTACGACAAGGCGCTGGACGAGCTGGAGAACGTCCGCAAGTCCGCCAAGGCAGCCGATCTCGCCGGGCTCGACGTGGTGATCTCGACGGCCGCGAAGTGGGCCCATGTGAAGGGCGTCGAGCCCTGGCGGCACGCGATCGTGGACGAGGCGTACCAGATGCGCTCGGACGCCCTGCTTGCCGTGGCCGGACTCTTCGAACGGGCGCTGTTCGTGGGCGATCCCGGCCAGCTCGACCCGTTCAGCGTGGTCGGCGCGGAGCAGTGGGCGGGGCTGGCGTACGACCCGTCGTCCAGCGCGGTTTCCACCCTGCTCGCGCACAATCCGGAGCTGCCCCAGCACCGGCTGCCCGTCTCCTGGCGGCTGCCGGCATCGGCGGCGCCGCTGGTCTCGGACGCGTTCTACCCGTACACACCGTTCCGCAGCGGCACCGGCCACGGTGACCGGCGGCTGACCTTCGGGGTGGCGTCGGACGGTTCCGGCCCCGACCGGGTGCTGGACGAGGCGGCCGAGACGGGCTGGGGCCTGCTCGAACTGCCCGCGCGGCACACCCCGCGTACGGATCCGGATGCGGTACGGGCGGTCGCCCTGGTGGTCCGGCGGCTGCTCGACCGGGGCGGCGCCGCGGTGAGCGAGCAGTCGCCGGACCCGGTGCCGCTGACGGCGGACCGTATCGCGGTCGGCACCGCCCACCGCGATCAGGCGGCGGCGGTCCGCGCGGCGCTCACGGAGCTGGGGGTGGCGGGGGTGGCCGTCGATACGGCCAACCGCCTCCAGGGCCGGGAGTTCGACGTCACGGTGGTGCTGCATCCGCTGTCGGGCCGCCCGGACGCGACGGCGTTCCATCTGGAGACGGGCAGGCTCTGCGTCCTGGCGTCACGGCACCGGCATGCCTGCATCGTGGTGTGCCGTGAGGGGGTGGCCGAGCTGCTCGACGAGCATCCGTCGACGGAGCCGGTGCAGCTGGGTGTGACGGTGAAGTTCCCGGACGGCTGGGAGGCGATGTTGTCCACGTGGGACCACTGGCAGGCGCATCGCGTGAAGTGGCGCCCCTGACCTGCACCGGGCCACTATTGGTCATGTGTTGGTTACATGCCAACCCACTGCCAGGGGCAACAGGTCTATGCGAGAACGTGACTGGAGGTCTGATCACCCTTGCAGACGGGCAACACCCTTCGTAACTTGCTGACGACAGCAAGGGGAGGGGATCACGTGGACGACATGAAGCTGGTCAAGATTGCCGGGGAAGACCCGGACTGCGACTCCGGTGACTGCGCCAACATCTTCACTACCGACCAGCCGAACACGATCGCCGTACAGGGCTACCTGACCAACCACACCACCCCGGACGGGGAAGCGCTCGTGACAATCCCTGAACACGTACTGAGGGAGGCATTCCGTGCTCTTGGATGGTGACCAGTGGCAGGCGCACTTCCGGGACTTCAAGCGTTCGGCATGGCGCTTCGAGGTACAGCCCACGTACACCATGCCCGCAGAGGCGGAAAGCTTGGCGCGCTTCCTTCAGGGGGAGCCCAAGCCGGAGACCCACAACGCGGCGTGGCATGCGACCGTTCGGGAGGCCGTGGCGGCGGGGAAGTCCTTCGGTAGGGTGCGCCTTGTACGGCAGCCGCTGACGGATTACCAGCGATATCAGTTCGCCTGGGGCATCCCCGGCAACATCCATGCCGGGGAGGACATCCGCGTCCTGGACGTCACAGATCGGGACTTGGGGCTACCGGCCCAAGACTTTTGGATGTTCGACGAAACCACCGTGGTCCACCTGAACTACCGGCAAGATGGAACGCAGATCAATCGGGAACTGATCGAATCACCGGACATCAGTAAGTACATCGGTTGGCGGGACACTGCCTTGGGAAGTGCCGTTTCATTCAGTGAGTATCGAGCCTGAGCATCAAGCAAGAGAGCGGAAGGACTTGGCGGAGGCCCTTCGGGAGCTCCGCCGGGCTTCCGGCCTGAGCGGTGAACGGTTGGCCGTTCGCTGCGATATGAGCCAAACAAAGGTCAGCCGGATTGAGACCGGCCGCGCTCTACCGACCGTGATCGACGTAGAGCGGATTCTGACTGCCCTTGAAGTGCCCGGGGAGGTGGCCGGGGAACTCCTCCGGATGGCCCGCCGGGCGAACGTCAGTTACGCATCCTGGCGTACGCATGCCCGCGTCGGCCTGTATCAGAAGCAAGCTGAGCTGAAGGCACTTGAAGCATCGTCGCGGGTCATGAGGCATTTCCTCCCCGCGATTCCCACCGCGCTCCTACACGTCCGCGCGTACGCAGAACAAACCCTTTCCAAGACTGTTTCCAGTGATCCCGCTCGGGACGTGCAGAGGGCCGTACAGGCCCGAATGGAACGGCAGACGGTCTTGGACGACCGCTCCCGTTCGTTCGCATTCCTGCTGACTGAGCAGGCCGTGAGGTGGCGTCGGGCCACCCCTGCCGCTATGTCCGCGCAGTGTGCCCACATGGCGGATGTGTCCCTGAAGCCGAACGTAGAGATCGCGATTGTTCCGCAGAGCGCCGAGGTCCCGGGCACTCCGCTGAACGTGTTCGTGATCTATGACGACCGCCTGGTGACCGTCGAACTATTCTCCGGGGAAGTCGTCATGCGTGACCCTCGGGACATCTCCCAACACCTCGATTTGTTTGACCTGTTCCTTAGTCATGCACTGAGAGATGCTGAAGCAACCGCGTTCCTCAGGAATGCTTCAGACGACTTTATGCAACAACGTGACTGATGGCGCTTAACACTTAGAAATGGGTTGAGAATGGTTTCCACGCGAAGCGAGGGGACCAGATGAATACCACGACGATGAGCGGTCCGATCTATTTGCAGCCACCTTCCGATCCTGCGGAGCCTGCCAAGGGATGCGACGTATGCGAGGCGTTGGAAAAGGAACGGGCAGCGGCTCACGCGATCGGTGATGGCTCGAAAGTCTCTGACTGCAATGTGGAGATGCGGCGACATCCGCACAGGGGCATGGCGGGGAAGAAGTGACCGCCCCTCTCGCACAGGCGGCGGAGGAGCCTCGTGTCCGTCGGCAAGCCGGACAGCCACTCCGGATTGTGGAGCCCTCCAGGGCTCCGGCGAGCTACTGCGGGGTGTGCACGGGTCACCGTTCGATCTGGTGCCCGGTTTGCTGCGGGTTCGAGGGATGTCCCACATGCCGCCGCGCATTCAAGGCCGCCTGCCCCGTGTGTGCGGGCGGGGAGTTGGATCCGACCCGATGGTGAGATGGCTTCTTGGTCGGGCGGCAGGGCCCGCCTTCGCCTTCGGCAGAAAGGCGCAGGGTCATGAGCAGGCCGCTTCATGTGCGTAAGCCCAAGGGAAGCACGAAGAACAACGCCCTGTGCGACAAGGACGACGCGAACACCAACAAACAACACGCCCAGAAGGCTGATCTTCTTGTCCGGATGCGTGACCGCATCAACGGCGCTCCGAAGACCGGCTGACCCCGTTCTCCGTCTCTGCTGGATTCAACCGCAACGGGCTCTCCCCCGTTTCTGTTCGGAATCCCGCAGGGGCGGCGTAAGCCCCGCCCCGCTGGATCACGATCCAGGACAGCCCGAGTGCCGCCGGGGCGGTCGCAAGTGCAATGCACCACTCCAACGAAGAGAGGCACCACGTATGTCCGTTCCCGTATTCGAGTTCCACACGTCCAGCGCGTGCCAGTACAACAACAACGACCCTCGCTGTGTGGAGGTCGCGACCAACGTCCCCGGCAAGGTGGCAGTCCGTAGCACCGTGAACGGCCAGACTGTTGAGTTCACGGCCTCCGAGTGGACCGACTTCCTGAGCGGTGCCAAGCTGGGGGAGTTCGACGTAGCCGCGTAGGGAGTCATCATGCAGCAGTGCCCCCAGTGTGGTGGCAGCGTGGAGCACGATCCGGAGCACTCCGGAGTGGCGCGCTGCCTGTCGTGCTGGAAAGTGTGGGAACTGCCAACTGAGCGAAGCTGCCCCGGATACCGGCCGATGCGTATGTCAGCGCTACGGACGCTGGACGCATTCCGGGAGCTCCGTCGCTGAGCAACAAACGAACGCCCCCGCCTTAATCAGCAGGGGCGTTCTCTGGTTTGTTCGACCGGGTTCAGAGCAAGGCACGGAACGGGTTGTCCGCAACGGCGGGGCCGGGAGCGGGTGCCCCCTTCGCCGGTTCGGGTGCGGGGGCCCGAACGGGTGCGGGGCGGTAAGCGTTAATCCGAACGACCGTGGCGCGCTGTGTGTAGTCACGCTCGACCTGCCGCATCGGCGATGACCTACCACGCCGAGCCGCCCTCGTCGGGCGTGGCGGCGCCGACCCGGCTGAGAGCTGTCGCGGAGCTGTGCACCGAGCGGTGACCGGTCGGTGCGGGCTCGGTCTACCGGTTCGCGGTTTCGCGAGAGGCGATCCGGTTCGTGCGGCCGACCGCGCCGGCCACCGTGTTGCGCACCGCGAGGCCCGGCCGGGTGCGGGGCACCATGAGCCTGGAGAGCAGACCGACGCGTCGCTGCCGCGGACCCACCTCACGGCGGAGCCGCGACTCGTAGGCGGCGAAGGCGCGGGCGTGATCACCGGGATGGGCGGCGAGCTCTTCCGCGAGGGCGTACGCGCCCGCCATCGCCATACTGGACCCGTCGCCCAGCAGGGCTGTCGCCGCCGCAGCGTCCCCGAGCAGTACGACCCGTCCGCGGGACCACGAGGGCACTCGGACGGTGGTCAGGGGGTCGAAGAACGGAGCGGGGTGGTCGAGGAACGCCTGAGCACACCGGAGGCAGTCCGAGTCGACCCTGCGCCGCGAGCTCGGCCGAATCCAGCTCGCGCCCGGCTCACAGGTAGCCGAGCACGACGCGGACACGAATGGATCGGTGTCGCACGTCGTCTTGCGCAAGGGACACGATGGCGCCGGCTGGCCGCCGGACGGCAGGCGCTGCTCGTGCTGGCTCATCTACGATGCGGCCATATCTATGCCCAGCTCGCCGCCGGATTCGGTGTGGGCACCACCACCGCCTACCGGTACGTCGCCGAGGCCGTCGACATCCTGGCCGCTCTGGCTCCAACCCCCACCGACCCGGTGAGGACAGCCTCCGGCAAAGCGTTCGTGATCCTGGACGGCACGTTGCCGCCGATCGACCGGATCGCCGCCGACCCTGGTCAGCGGGCCGTCAACTGCTCACACGCGAAGATCCGTGCACTCGTCGAACAGGCCATGGCCACCCTCAAAACCTGGCGGCTCATGCGCAAACTGCGATGCTCTACCAGCCGTATCACCATCTCGCGGAGCACCAGGTGCGGTGGGCGGCGCCCTGAGGGCCGGTGTTGCCGTGCTGGGCCTGTCGTCAATGCGGGACGGCCTCTTGCGCGGGGCGGGACAATGGACGGTGGCCGGAAACCAACGACGGAGAACCGCGCACCGCACCACCACCCGGAGACCGGAACCGCCGGGCCGCTGGGCCGCCGGAAGACACGGCATGGCACGGAACAGCACGGCACGGCACCGAACGGCACGAAACGGCACGGCACGGCAGAGCAGGAGACACCTATGGCGGAGCCAGAACAGCGTGAGCGGAAGCCGCGGCCTGCGCCGCTGCTCTTCGAGCCCTCCGAAGCGACCGCCGACCCCGAGCACTTCTTCGACCTGGAGTCGATCGACGATCCGGCGGTGCTCCTCAGCCGTGCCACTGAGCTGACCCTGGCCTTCCGCGCGGCGACGGACCGGGCGGTCGAGTACCAGGCGATGGCCGCGGCGCAGCTCGCCGACCCGCGCCGCTTCGACCGGCTGACGGCGGCGGACATCGCCGAGCGTGCGCAGTGGACCGAGGACTACGCGAAGAAGATGGTCGAGTTCGGCCGGGACCTGCTGCGCGGCCTGCCGACCTGACGAGGGGCCGGTACCCCGCCCCTGACGCGGGGCCGACCTGGCACGGGGCCGACCCCACGCGAGGCCGACGCCCAGCGCGCCGCCGGGTCATATGCCCGTGGACCGGGCCCGCAGGCAAGACCGGTGGGCAAGGGAGTTAGGCAAGGGAGTGGGGCAAGATACGCCTTCCCGCCCCCGCCTGTCCCGATTTCCGCCAACCCAGCGGAGCGGCGCCCTCACTCCGGGTAGACCTGGTCGGCATGAGCGCATGGCAGCGGGACGACAACGGCGCAGGAAACCCCTCCGGCAGAGGTCAGGGCCTCCGGGGCCCGGGAAGCAGGGCCACGGGGAACAGGGTCACGGGCAACAGGGTCCCGAAGAGCGGCGGCCCGGGAAGCAGGGGCCCCGGCACCGGGGGCGGCTTCGGTTTCCAGGTCCCGGGCGCCGGGGGCGCCGACTCACAGGGCTCGGCCATCCGTCTCTCCGGAAGCCGTGCCGCCGCGGGGCTCAGCCGGATCCTGGACGAGCAGGACGGGCAGCACGCCACGGCGGTCACCCCGGCCGGTGCCACATGGCTCGCCTCCGCCGCCCCGCACCCGCGCAGCGCGCTCTCGCTCTGGGAGTCCCGGCCCACCGTTCCGACCGTGCTTGACTGCGGCTCGGTCTTCGACGTGGTCAATGTGCCCGCGATCTTCGGCCGCCGGATGCTGGACACCCTGTGGTCGGAGGGCCCCGGGTCGGGCCCGGTCGCGGGTCACCGCGGCCGGACGCTGCTCTTCGCCGCCCCCGGCACGGCCCAGCGGCTGCCGTCCCTGCTGCACTGGGAGGAGTGGGGCGACGCGGTGCCGCCGCTGCTCTGCCACGGCACCGGGGACGCGGTGACCGTACCGTCGCTGACCTCCCCCGATTCCGGGCCGAGCCCCCGCTGGCTGGTGGCTCCCGACACCCGCCACCCCTGGCTGCCGGGCCCCGAGGTGCTGCTCTGGGCCTGCGTCCGCGCGGCGCGCGCGGCCGCGGCTCCGGCGGTGCGTGCGGGCGGCTTATCGATTTTTCCCCGCGCCGGTCAGGGTGCTAAGGTCTACGACGTCAGCAGGCGCCGCTAGCTCAGTTGGTTAGAGCAGCTGACTCTTAATCAGCGGGTCCGGGGTTCGAGTCCCTGGCGGCGCACAGACGGAAGAAGCCCCTCGCGGAAGCGGGGGGCTTCTTCGTTGCGCCGAAGGTGTTGTGACGGGGGTGTTGTGACGAGGGTGTTGTGACGGGGGCGGGCGAGGTACGCACGTACCACCGACGCCTCATACGACCGGTGTGACCTTGACGGTCCAGGCTCCCGACGGCGTACGGTCCGCCACCTCCACCGTGGTCCCGTTGCCGGGGACAGTGAAGGTCTCACCGACCCCGAGCGGTGCGTCGGCCAGCGGCGGGTAGACCGACTGCCCCCAGCAGCCCGAGCTGTGCGGGTGGGTGTCGACCACCCGGATCGGCCCGTCACCGGAGGCCAGCTCCGCCTTCACCCGGTAGATGAGGACCCCCTCCGAGCAGGTCGAGGCGTCGTTGCCGGCCGCTGTGCGCGCCTCCATGACGAGGGCGCTCTCGTATCCGGTCCGCAGCACGAGCAGCCGGGTCCCGGTCGTGTCGGTACCGGGCGCCGGGACCTCCTCCAGTGGTTCCAGGGTGAACATCTGGGGGGCGGTCCCCCGTACACAGCCGATCTGCCGCCGGTCCAGCCAGCCGAGCTTCCACTTGTGCCAGCCGAAGAAGTCGGACGCGAGCCCGAACTGGCTGCCCATGACGTCCCAGTCGCCCACATAGGTGTCCCAGTCGCCCTTGTCGTCCGACGGACGGTGGTATAGGTCCGGCAGGTCGAAGACGTGTCCGGTCTCGTGGGCCAGCACATTGCGGTCCGGCGGATGCCGCTCGAAGCCGGTGACGAAGCGCCGGATGTCCGTACCGTCGGCGCGCAGGGGGACATCCAGGTTGACCACCTTCGTGGCGTCCGAGTCGACGCCCGGTGCGTCCGGGTCGGCGATCAGATAGACGAGGTCGTACTTGCTGAAGTCCACCGCCGGATCGGCCGCGGCCACCGCGTCCCGCAGATACGCGTCGCGCTCGCCCGCACTCCAGTCGCGCCGTATCGCGTAGGCGGAGGCCGGCTTCGGCATCATCGTCCACCGCTGCATCGGATGCGGCCGCAGCGTGAACTTCCCGTACGAGGCCCGCCGGAAGAAGGTGGTGGTCGCGGGGAAGTAGTCGGCCGCCAGCTCCTGCGGGGTGGTGTCCGGTACGGCCCCCGGGAAGGACAGGAAGATCATGACGGCGTCGAGCGCGCCGACAGGGCGGGGGTAGGCGGAGTTCCAGCTGTCGAGTCCGACCGAGTGGTGGACGTCGGCGCGCGGCAGCGCGCACGGTCCGGCGCCGCCCACGGTGGCGACCGCCGGCCCGGCGACCAGGGAGGTCGCGGCGAGCGCCATGAAGGAGACCAGGATGGCGCCGGCCTGCCGCAGACGGCGTCGGTCCACTCGCACAGGCGCCTGCGCACGCTGCACGTGGACCTCCGGGTTCGGGATGCGGGACACCCCACCCACCCTGGGCCGATTTATATGTTTATGCCCTGTCCAGCTGCCCCAGGCGAGTGACCGGGCCGACACCCCGGACCTTTACGGAAAGTCACAACCGATCACGTCAGAAAGCCCCCGGACCACAGCCGCGCAGAAACGATCACCCTTGGGCGCGGGAGCGACCACCGTGCGCCAACGAGGCTGGAACGGTCCTTGCTTCAACCTCTATGATCGGCACACTTTCCCCTGTGGACACGCGCATCCGGCGTTTCTCCACCGCCCGGCCGACAGACCCTGAGCCCACCTTTCGAGATGACTGCACCACGGGAGCCAGCCGTGAACGGAACCCCTGAAGGACGCGGCCCGGCGCCGGGGTCCGTCCGGCCGCCGGTCACGGAGCGTCAGGCCATCGGGCGAACCGCGGCCGAGCTGAACGACTACCGCGCCGCCTTCAACACCGCGCGGCTCGCCATGGCCGTCGTCGACCGCGAAGGGCTGGTCGTATCCGCCAACGCCGCACTCGGCGGGCTGCTCGGGGCCGAGCCCGCAGCGCTGGCCAGGCAGACCGCGGCCCGCCTGGTGGACCTCTCGGCGGACACCCGCACCTGGGCCGCGTACCGCGAGGTGCTCCGGGGCCGCCGCTCCAGCTTCCGCTGCACCCGCCGCCTCAAGCACGCCGACGGCCACTCGCTCTGGGCCGAGGTCAGCGTCGCCCCCTTCCCCGACAGCTCGCAGGTACTGCTCTCGGTCGCCGACGTCAGCGACCGCCGGGAACTCCGGGCCAGGCTGCGCCACCTCCAGATGCACGACCCGGTGACCCGGCTGCCCAACCGCACCCTCTTCTTCGAGCGGCTGTCGGCGGCCCTCGACCCGTCGGCGCGTGAGCGGCCGGGCACCGGGCGGATCGGGCTCTGCTATCTGGACCTCGACGGCTTCAAAGCTGTCAACGACACGCTCGGCCACCGTTTCGGCGACCGGCTGCTCGGCGTCGTCGCCGCCCGGCTGACCGACTGCGCCGACCAGTCCGGCCACGGGCAGGACAGCGGCGGCAGCGGGCATCTGGTGGCCAGGCTCGGCGGGGACGAATTCGCCCTGCTGGTCGAGGACTCCACCGGCACCGAGCAGCTCGCCGGCCTCGCGGCCTCCGTACTGGCCGCGCTCCAGGAGCCGTTCGACCTCGGCGGTCAGCGGCTCTCGGTCTCCGCGTCGATCGGGGTGGTGGAGCGGCTCGCCGAAGGCACCAGCGCCACCGGCCTGATGCAGGACGCCGACACCACGCTGTACTGGGCGAAGGCGGACGGCAAGGCGCGCTGGACGCTCTTCGACCCCGAGCGCAACGCGCACCGGATGACCCGTCAGGCACTGTCGTCCACGCTGCGGCCCGCCGTGGACGACGGTGAATTCCTGCTGGAGTACCAGCCGTTGGTGGACCTGACGGACGGGGAGCCCAAGGGTGTGGAGGCCCTCGTCCGCTGGGACCACCCGCAGTTCGGCCGGCTGACACCGAACCGCTTCATCGGTCTCGCCGAGGAGGACGGCTCCATCGTCCAGCTCGGCACCTGGGTGCTGCGCACCGCCTGCCGGCAGGCGAGAGCCTGGCAGCTCGAACACCCCTCCCGCCCCCCGCTGTTCGTGAGCGTCAACATCGCCGTACGGCAGGTGTGGGACTCGGATCTGGTCGCCGATGTCGCGGGGATCCTCGCCGAGACCGGTCTCGCGCCCGACCTGCTCCAGCTGGAGCTGACCGAGTCGGCGGTGATGGGGTCGACGGGACGCCCGCTGCAGGCGCTCCAGGACCTCAGCGACATGGGCGTGCGGATCGCCATCGACGACTTCGGCACCGGCTACTCGAACCTGGCGTATCTGAGCAGGCTGCCGGTGTCCGTACTGAAGCTGGACGGGTCGTTCGTACGCGGCTTCCGCTACGACGCGGGCACCCACCCGAACCCGGCCGACGAGATGATCGTCGAGGCGCTGGTGCAGCTCGCGCACCGGCTGGGCCTCACGGTCACCGCGGAGTGCGTCGAGACGGCCGGACAGGCGACCCGGCTGCGCAGGATCGGCTGTGACACCGGGCAGGGCTATCTGTACTCACGGGCGGTGGCGCCCGACGCGATCGGAGCGCTGCTCGCGGGCGCGGCCGCGCGGCGGGGCTGACGCCCGGAGCAGGCTGCGACGGGGCTGACCGCCGGACCACAGCCCGGCGCGCCCGGCTTCCCGCACCGACGCGCAGCCCGGTCGGCCGGTCCACAGCAGCGCGGAGGGCGCCCGGTGACAGGTCCTGCCACCGGGCGCCCTCCGCCGCCGGTTCCGCCGTTCCGCTACCCGGGCAGCCCGTACGCGTCGGCGATCAGCTCGTACGAACGCAGCCGCGCATCGCCCCCGTGCGCGTTGGCCGTGATCATCAACTCGTCGGCCCCCGTGCGCTTCTGGAGGTCGTCGAGACCCGAGCGGACCTCGTCGGCGGTCCCGGCGATGACGTTGCTCAGCCAGCCGTCCACGAACTCCCGTTCCATCGGGCTGAATTGATATGCCTCGGCCTCTTCGGGCGTCGGCACCAGCCCCGGCCGCCCGGTGCGCAGCCGGACCATCGACAGCGCGCCGCTGAGGATCTGCCGGTGCGCCTCCTTCTCGTCGTCGGCCGCGAGGGCGCCCACGCCGATCAGCGCGTACGGGGCGTCGAGCACCGCCGAAGGGCGGAAGGACTCCCGGTAGAGGTCGAGAGCCGGGATGGTGTTCTGCGCCGAGAAGTGGTGCGCGAAGGCGAACGGCAGCCCGAGCGTGCCCGCGAGCCGCGCGCTGAAGCCGGACGAACCGAGCAGCCACACCGGCGGCCGCCCGGCCGGGCCCTGGACCGGACCCGGCACGGCGTGGATCCGGGCGTACCGGTGGCCGTCCGGGAAGCTGTCGTCCAGGAAACGGATCAACTCGGCCAGCTGCTGGGGGAAATCGTCGGCGCCCTCATGGAGCCGGTCGGTGCGGCGGAGCGCAGCGGCGGTGGCCCCGTCGGTGCCGGGGGCCCGGCCGAGGCCCAGGTCGACACGGCCCGGGGCCATCGCCTCCAGCGTGCCGAACTGCTCGGCGATCACCAGGGGCGCGTGGTTGGGCAGCATCACACCGCCGGAGCCGAGCCGGATGCGGTCGGTGTGCGCGGCCAGATGCGCGAGCAGCACCGCCGGGGACGAGGAGGCGACCCCGGGCATGGAGTGGTGCTCCGCGACCCAGTACCGGTGGAAACCGCGGCGCTCGGCCAGCCGGGCGATCTCCACGCCGGTACGGATGGCCTGGGTGGCGGTGCGCCCCTCCCCCACGGTCACCAGGTCCAGTACGGACAGGGGTACGGGGGCGGTTCCGGCCGCCTTGCCTTGAATCGGGTCCACCGCGCTCGGCCTTTCTGGTTGTCGGCCAGGTACGGCAGCGGCAACAGGGGACGGTCCCCGGTTATTCCCGTGACGCACCCGGCCGGCGGTCCCGCGCTCCCCGCAGCGCCCGCCGAACCGCGCCGCGCCGACCGCACCCGTACGCCGGTCACACCCGTACGCCTACCGCACCCCTGCGCCGCGCGCCGGTCACACCCGTACGCCTACCGCACCCCTGCGCCGCGCGCCGGTCACACCCGTATGCCGCGCCCCGGCCCGGTCACGCCCGCCGGGCGAAGAGCTTCCCGAGCCGCTCCCCCGGAACCCTCCGGTCGGCCAGCCGCAGACCCTCCCACACGGACACCTGGTTCGCCGTGAGGACCGGCTTCCCGAGTACCTGCTCCAGCTCCTGCACATACGCCGCCGTGTGCAGCGCGGTGTCCGGAAGCAGCAGTACGTCGGCGGACGGGTGGTCTCCCGACAGCGCCAGTTCGATGACCTCGTCCCGGCCCCAGGTGCCCACCTCGGCCGCGGTGATGACGCCCCTGCCGCTGACCGCCGTGACCTCGGCGCCCGCCGACTTCAGGAAGGCGGCGAAGTGCTCCGCGACGTCCTCCGGGTAGGTCGCGGCGACGGCGACCTTCTGGGCGCCGAGGTACTGAATCGCGTGCGCGAAGGCGAAGGACGTGCTGGATGCGGGCATTCCGGCCGCGCGGGCCAGATCCCTGATCTGCTGCTGCGCGCCGTCCCAGCCGTAGACGAAGCTTCCGCTCGTGCACGCCCACACCACCGCGTCCGCGCCGGCGAGCCGCAGCTCCTCGACGCCTGCCGCGAGCCGGTCCGCCGAGCCCATCTCGATGAGCGCGTCCACCCGGTGCGCGTCCTCGCCGATGTCGGTGTGGACGACGGACAGTCTCACGTCGGACGCCAGGAGCTGCTCGATGCGCTCGTAGTCGTCCTCCGCGGAGTGCCCCGGGTAAAGGAACCCGACCGCTGTCATGTCCAGTCTCCCTGCTCTTCGGGCGGATCTTCTGCCAGTGCGCGGGCGGGCTCGGGCAGGGGTGCCGGGGCCGGTTCGGGCGCGGGCGCCGATTCGATCAGCAGCCGCTGGTACGGACCGACGGCGAGGGCGCCGATACAGCGCAGCGCCGCCCACATCGTGACCTGGTTCGCCGAAAGCACCGGCATCCGCAGCTCCGCTTCGAGCTGCGGGATCACGTCGTACGTCGGAAGGTTGGTGCAGCTGATGAAGAGCGCGTCCGCCGAACCGACCACCGCCTGTCGAGCCATGTCCACCACATCGCGGTACGGGACTTTCCAGATGTGCCTGGTGAGGCCGAGAAAGGCCCGCCCGGTGACGACTGTCCCCGCTTCGCCGAGGTATTCCTCCAAAGAGGACGTCACAGATTCAGTGTAGGGCGTGACCAGGGCGATCCGCCGGACACCGAGCTCCCGGAAAGCCTGGACGAGGGCTCCCGATGTCGTGATCGACGGCAGGTCGCTGGCGGCGGTCATCGCCGTGCACATGGCCCGTTCACCGGCGACCCCGCCGACGAAGCTGCCGCTGGTGCAGGCGTACGCCACGACCTGCGGCGCGACCGCCCCCAGGGCCCGGACCGCCTTGTCCAGCGTCTCGTGCTCACTGACCAGCCGGGCGAGATCCAGGGAGACTTCGACCGGTACGAAGGGGGTACGCGTTAGATGGAGCGACACATCGTCCGGCACCCAGCGCCACAGCTCTCTGTCGAGAGCGAAGTCAAAAGGGGCGACGACCCCCACACCGCGCTGTGGCTGTGGTCCGCCGAGGAAGGAGATGTCCATGACTGGCCCCCAAGTGGTGTGGGTGAGGCCGCTGTGCTTCTGATGTCGACGGTAGAGTCGGTGTGCGAGCCCGGTCAATCAGTACATGTCAGACGTTGCCAGGTACTTACGCAGGCGAAACCCGGCCGACCCCAGCCGAAGGACCGCGCAGATGTCCGAAGCCGCTGAACAGAGCGCCGAACCGACCGTTCTGGTCCTGGACGCGGATCCGCCTCCGCGCCTCGGGAGACTCGCCGGACGGGCCCGGGTCGTGCACGCGGACGCGGAGACGCTGGGCCGCCAACTCCCCCACGCGGACGTCCTGCTGGTCTGGGACTTCCTCTCCGACGCGGTCCGCAGGGCCTGGCCGGGCGAGGGTCCGCGCCCCCGCTGGGTGCACACCGCGAGCGCCGGGGTCGACCATCTCCTCTGCCCGGAGCTGGCCGCTTCGGACACCGTGGTGACCAACGCCCGGGGGATCTTCGACCAGCCGATCGCGGAGTATGTCGCGGGTCTCGTCATCGCCTTCGCCAAGGACCTCCCCGGCACGCTGGAGCTCCAGCGGCAGCGGCGCTGGCAGCACCGGGAGACCCGGCGCGTCGCAGGGACCCGGGCGGTGGTCGTCGGGTCGGGGCCCATCGGCCGGGCCATCGGCGCCACGCTGACCGCGCTCGGGGTGCGGGTGGCGCTGGTCGGCAGGACCGCGCGGGGCGAGGTGCACGGCGCCGACGAGCTGGGCGGGCTGCTGCCCGGTGCCGACTGGGTGATCTGCGCCGCACCGCTCACCGACGCCACCCGGGGCATGTTCGACGCACGTGCCTTCGCCGCCCTCAAGCCGTCGGCGCACTTCGTCAATGTGGGGCGCGGGGCGCTCGTCGTCGAGGACGACCTGGCCCAGGCGCTCGGGAAGCGCCGGCTGGCGGGCGCGGCGCTCGATGTCTTCGCCGCGGAGCCGCTGCCCCCCGACAGCGGTCTCTGGGACATCCCCGGGCTGGTGATCTCGCCGCACATGAGCGGCGACACCGTGGGCTGGCGTGACGATCTCGGCGAGCAGTTCCTCGGGCTGTACGACAAGTGGGCGAACGGGGAGCCGCTGCCGAACGTGGTCGACAAGAAACGTGGGTACGTCCACCTTCATGACTGACCTCTGCGACCTCACCGCCCGACAACTCCTGGCCGGCTACCGGAAGGGCAGCTTCACGCCGGTCGACGCGGCCGACGCCGTGCTCCGCAGGGCCGAGGCGGTGCAGCCCGAGGTGAACGCCTTCGTCCGTATCGACTCCGCCGCCGCGCGCGGCGAGGCCGAGGCGTCGGCGGCGCGCTGGCGGGCGGGTGAGCCGCAGGGACTGCTCGACGGGGTGCCGGTCACGGTCAAGGACATCCTGCTGCTGCGCGGGGAGCCGACCCTGCGCGGGTCGAGAACCGTACGGCCGGACGGCGCGTGGGACGAGGACGCGCCGTCGGTGGCCCGGCTGCGGGAGCACGGCGCGGTCTTCGTCGGCAAGACGACGACACCCGAGTTCGGCTGGAAGGCCGTCACCGACTCCCCGCTGCAGGGGGTGACCCGCAATCCGTACGACCGCTCCCGCACGACGGGCGGCTCCAGTGGCGGCACCGCGGCGGCGGTGGCGCTGGGGGCCGGGCCGGCGGGTCTCGGCACGGACGGCGGGGGCTCGATCCGCATCCCGGCGTCGTTCTGCGGGATCTTCGGGCTGAAGCCGACGTACGGGCGGGTCCCGCTCTATCCGGCGAGTGCCTTCGGGACGCTCGCCCATGTCGGGCCGATGACCCGGGACGCGGCGGACGCGGCGCTGATGATGGATGTGATCAGCGGCCCCGATCCGCGCGACTGGTCGCAGCTGGCCCCGCCGGACGGCAGCTTCCGCACCGGGCTCGACGGCGGGGTGAAGGGGCTGCGGATCGCGTACTCGCCGGCCTTCGGCGGCCAGGTCGCGGTGGACCCCGAGGTGGCGGCGGCGGTACGGCGGGCGGTGGGCCGGCTCGCGGAGCTGGGCGCGTACGTCGAGGAGACGGACCCCGACCTCGCCGATCCGGTCGCCGCCTTCCACACCCTGTGGTTCGGTGGTGCGGCCCGGGTGGCGGAGCATCTCGGCCACGGGCAGCGCGGGCTGCTGGACCCGGGGCTGCGCGAGATCGTCGCGGAGGGCGAGCGGTACTCGGCGCTCGACTATCTGGCGGCCGTGGACGCCCGGATGGAGCTGGGCCGGCGGATGGGCCTCTTCCACCAGCGGTACGACCTGCTGGTCACCCCGACCGTGCCGATCACCGCCTTCGAGGCGGGAGTCGAGGCGCCCCGGGGCTCGGGGCATCGGCGCTGGACGGGGTGGACCCCTTTCACGTACCCCTTCAACCTGACCCAGCAGCCCGCGGCCACGGTGCCCTGCGGGGCGGACGCGGCGGGGCTGCCGATCGGGGTGCAGCTGGTGGGGGCGCGGCACACGGACGCGGTGGTGCTGCGGGCCGCGCACGCGCTGTACGAGGCGGGCGGGGCCTGGACCGGTCGGCCCGGCGCCGTGAGTTGAGGACGGGCCGGAGGGGCGGCGGGCCCGAAACGCGTCCAGGCCCGGCGGAAAGCGCCTAAGCCCGGCGGAAGTTGAGCGTCTCGCCCGTGGCGCCCGAGCGCCAGAGGTCCTGGCACGCCTCCGCCATCCGGTCGAGGCCGTCGACCACCGTGCCCCACACGATCCCGGGCACCCACCCCGTATCGCCGTTGATCAGCAGGTTGTTCCGCTCGTAGAACAGCGCGAGGTCGACCACGGTGGTACGTCCGCGGTGGTCGGCCGCCGTCTCGTATCCGTACGAGTCCGTCCCCAACACCGTCTCGGAGAAGGTGAAGTAGCAGAGGTCCCCCGGAATGGGGGTCACCGTCGGGTTCTCCAGGGGCGGCTCCTGCGGCGCGAAGCCCGGGACCAGGGCGTAGATTTCGTTGCGCGCGTACTTCGCGTGGTAGACGTCGCCGCCCAGCGGCAGCGCGTCCCACACCGCCGCGCAGGTGACCGGCGCCTTGTCGTCGAGGAGCTTCGCCGTGCAGCTCACACCGCGCTTGTCGAGGGACAGTTCCACGAATCGATCGCTCATCCCCCCATGGTTTCCCCCCGGGGCCCGGCGGGGTCAAGAGCGCCCCTCCGCGCAGGAGGCTGAAATTGACCGGCATACCTCGGCTGGAGTCGGGTAGCCGCGCGCCCATGGCTTCACCACCAGGGAACGACTCAGGAAGCACCACAAGACGCCTCATACGGCCCATCGATTCCATACGCCGCCGTTCACTCCTTCTCGGCATGGCGGGTCTGGGCGCCGCGGGGGCGCTCGGAGCGGCCGGCTGCGCCCGGGTACCGACCGGGGACACTCTCGCGCGGCTCAAGTCGCAGGGCACGGTCCGGCTCGGCATCGCGGGTGAGGTGCCGTACGGGTACATCAATGAGCAGGGGGACTTCACCGGCGAGGCCGTGGAACTCGCGAAGATCATATTCAAACGGCTCGGTGTCGGCCATGTCCAGCCGGTGGCCACCGACTTCGCCTCGCTGATACCCGGGCTCAACTCGCAGCAGTTCGACTGTGTTTCGGCCGGTATGTACATCAACAAGGACCGCTGCCAGCAGGTCATCTTCGCCGATCCCGAGTACCAGATGCTGGATGCCTTCATCGTCCGCAAGGGCAACCCGAAGAACCTGCACAACTACGAGGATTGCGTGAAGGCGAAGGCGAAGTTCGCCACCGGCACCGCCTACGCCGAGATCGCCTACGCCGTAGCGGCCGGTTACAAGGAGAAGGACATCGTCATTCTCCAGGACCAGGTGGCGGGTCTGAACGCCGTCGAGTCCGGCCGCGTGGACGTCTTCGCGGGTACCTCGCTGACCGTTCGCGAAGTGGTGAAGAAGAGCCGCAAGGCGGAGTCGACCAAGGCCTTCGCGACCACGATCGACGGCAAGAAGAAGATCGACGGCGGTGGTTTCACCTTCCGCCGCACCGACACCTCACTCCGTGACGCCTTCAACGTCGAGATCCACAAGATGAAGAAGAGCGGCGAACTCTTCCGGGTGCTCAAGCAGTTCGGGTTCACCAAGGACGAGATGACCACGCTGACGGCCAAGGAGCTGTGCGCATGACGTCCGGACTGTGGCAGCACTGGGTGCTTCCGGGCATCTGGATCACCATCCAACTCACCCTCTACAGCGCGGCGCTGGCCGTCGTCGTGGCCTTCGGCATCGGCATGGCACGGTCGCACCGCTCGCGCGTGGTGCGCTTCCTCGCGGGGTTCTACACCGAGATCTTCCGCGGCACCTCTTCCCTGGTGCTGATGTTCTGGATCTTCTTCGTGCTGCCGAACCTGTTCGGCTGGGCCCTGGTGCCGATGTGGGCGGCGGTGCTCGCCCTCGGTCTCTCGTACGGGGCATACGGCGCCGAGATCGTCCGCGGCGCGCTGAACGCGGTCGCGCCCGCGCAGCGCGAGGCGGGGGTGGCGCTCAACTTCACCCCGTGGCAGCGGATGCGGCTGATCCTGCTGCCGCAGGCGGTGCCCGAGATGATGCCGCCGTTCTCGAACCTGCTGATCGAGCTGCTCAAGGGCACGGCGCTGGTCTCGCTGCTCGGTGTCGGGGATGTGTCGTTCGCCGCCTACCTGGTGCGGCTGGCCACCCAGGAGAGCTCCAAGATCTACTCGGTGGTGCTGGTCATCTACTTCGTCATCGCGTTCGTACTCACCCGCGGGATGCGGGCACTTGAGCGCAGGACCCGGGCCAATCTCGGCCTCACGGCCACCGGAGGTACCCGATGAACAGCTGGGACTGGTCCGCCGTCGCGGACTTCATGCCACGTTTCTGGGACGGGCTGCTCACCACCCTCCGGATCCTGGTGCTCGGTTCGGTGCTCTCCTTCGCGCTCGGTCTGGTCTGGGCGCTGGGCTACCGGGTCAGGACACGTTTCGTACGGTGGCCGGTGAACTTCATCACCGAGTTCATCCGCAACACCCCGCTGCTCGTGCAGCTGTTCTTCCTCTTCTTCGTGCTTCCCGAGTGGGGCATCCAGTTCTCCGCGCTGACCACCGGCACGGTCGCGATCGGCGTGCACTACTCGACGTACACCGCCCAGGTCTACCGGGCCGGCATCGACGCCGTACCGGCCGGCCAGTGGGAGGCGGCCACCGCGCTGTCGCTGCCCCGCAGCCGCACCTGGACCGCGGTGATCCTGCCGCAGGCGATCCGCCGGGTGCTCCCCGCGCTCGGCAACTACGTCATCGCGATGCTCAAGGACACGCCCCTGGTCGTCGCGATCAGCGTCCTTGACCTGCTGGGCCAGGCCCGCCTGGAGGGCGGGATGACCTTCCAGTACAACGAGGCGCTCACCGTCGTCGGCGTCGCCTTCATCGTCATCGCCTATCCGGCATCTCTTCTTGTACGAGCCCTGGAGCGCCGCCTTGTCCGCTGACGCGAACCCCAACAGCCCCGAGCAGCCCGTGACCGCCGAGAACACGGGGGCCGCCTCGGCCACCGCGGCGGCCGAGGCCCTCTCGACCCCCACGACGCCGGTCACGACGAACGAGCTGATCCGCTTCGAGAACGTCACCAAGCGGTTCGGCGAGAACACCGTCCTCGACAATCTCTGTTTCTCGGTACGGCCGGGCAAGCACGTCACCCTGATCGGACCCTCCGGTTCCGGCAAGACGACGATTCTCAGACTTCTGATGACGTTGCTCAAGCCGGACGAAGGGGTGATCACCGTCAACGGTGACCAGCTCTTCCCCTCGAAGGGCGAGAAGCAGATACGCGAGGTGCGCAAGAACATCGGCATGGTGTTCCAGCAGTTCAACCTCTTCCCGAACATGTCTGTGCTGCGCAATATCACCGAGGCCCCGGTCCGGGTGCTCGGGATGTCCAAGGACGAGGCCGCCGAGCGCGCCAAGGGCCTCCTCGACCTGGTCGGGCTCGGTGACCGGGCGGACGCCAAGCCGAACCAGCTCTCCGGCGGCCAGCAGCAGCGCGTCGCCATCGCCCGCGCGCTGGCGATGCGTCCTCAGGTGCTGCTGCTGGACGAGGTCACGTCGGCGCTCGACCCGGAGCTGGTGGCCGGGGTGCTCGACGTACTGCGCGACATCGCCCGTACGACCGACATCACCATGCTCTGTGTCACGCATGAGATGAACTTCGCCCGGGACATCTCCGACGATGTGCTGATGTTCGACTCCGGGAAGGTGATCGAGTCCGGTTCGCCGGAGAAAATCTTCAGCGACCCGGAGCACGAACGTACGCGCGAGTTCCTGAGCGCGGTGCTCTGACCTCGGGCTCCCAGCCGTAATCATGACTCTGGCATATGCCACGGTGGCGCGTCCCAGCTTGACGGCGCGGGGCGCGCCACCGGGTCGTCAACAGGCCCCCCACAACAGGCCCTTGGCGGCTATCGTGGTACGCGAGCAAACGGTCACAACCTGTAGGGGGAACCGTGGCGCTGAAGCCCGAGCCGACTGCGCCGTTCCATTCGGTGCAGTACGCACTGCGTGTGCTGGAGACCGTCTCCAAGTACGGGGGCGGCGTGACCGACGCCAACATCGCACGGGAGACGGGCCTGCCCACCTTCCACCTCTCCGCCCTGCTGCTGATGCTGCGCCGCGAGGGGTACGTCGAGCAGGTCAGCGACGGCGCCTACATCATCGGTGACTCCCTCGTGCTCCTCGGCTCCGGCGCCACCCGTGAGGCGGCGCTGCAGGCCAAGCTGCAGAACACCCTGGACAAGCTGCGGGACTCGGTCGGGGCCGCCGTCTACATCAGCCGGTATATCGACGGCGAGATGGAGATCACCCAGGTCGCCGACGGGCCGCTGACGCCCGCGGTCCAGGAGTGGGTGGACTTCCGTTCGTCGGCGCACGCCAGCGCGGCGGGAAAGTGCCTGCTGAACCAGCTCGACCAGAACGCCCGCCGCGACCACATCTCGCGCCACCGGACAGCCCGGCTCACCTCGAAGACGATCACCAACGAGCGGGTCCTCTTCTCCAAGCTCGACGCCCAGCCGGCCACGGTTCCGGTGCTCGACATCCAGGAGTACGCGGTGGGCACGGTCTGCGCCGCGGTGCCGCTGACCGCGGGGTCCACCGTCGGATGCCTGGCCCTCTCGCTGCCGATCGAGCACGCCCACCGGCTGCGCGCGGCGGCGGATTCGCTGAACCGGCAGGCCGCGCCCGTGGTGCTCTCGCTCGCCATCTGAGGCCCCTCCCGGCGGTGATCATGACCTGGTTTGGAGCACCCATGCGGACCAGCTACTATTTCGGAGTCAGCAGGCGCCGCTAGCTCAGTTGGTTAGAGCAGCTGACTCTTAATCAGCGGGTCCGGGGTTCGAGTCCCTGGCGGCGCACCGACGGAAGAAGCCCCTCGCGGAAGCGGGGGGCTTCTTCGTGTGAGGCGCCTGTGCGGCTCCCGTCGAGCAGGGTCAGCTGTACACCAGCAGGTAGTCGCAGGTACTCGTGCCGTCGTGCAGGGACATGTCGCTGTTGAGGACGTAGAAGGAACCGGCGAATCCGGTGGCCGTCATCTTCGGGATCACGATCATGGTCTGGTTCGCCATGCTCAGCGAGTTCGGGACCACCACATAAATTCGTTCGCGTTCTTCTGGTCGTTCATGCGTGTGACCTCCGATGGTGATGGCCACTGTTCGGATTTGACGGCTACGAGCGAGACGGCTTTCCCGTCCCGGTGCTTTCCCCCCGGTTTTTGTTCCCGGCTTCCATCCCGGCTTTCGCCCCCGGTTCTCTTCCCCGGTTCTCTTCTCTCGCCGATCCGTTCACAGAACAGGGACGTGGGATCGGACACCCCGCCGACCGAGCGGGCCGGTGTAACGGGTTCCGCCATTGAGAGGAATCCCGTTTGCGGTGCGGATGCCACGGGCCCTCCCCCAGCCGGTGCACGCCTCCCCGCAGGGCTCATACAGCTGTCCTATACATCCGTACTAGACAGACGTTTAATACGCTCGTACAGTCCCCGTCATGACTCAGTCGACGCACCGCACGAGTGCGAGGAAACCGACCGGACCGGGCCCGGCACGCGCCGGGCGCAAGGAGTGGACCGCCTTCGTCGTCCTGCTGCTGCCGCTCCTGCTGGTCTCGATGGACGTGTCCGTCCTCTTCTTCGCCATTCCGTCCATCACCCGGGAGCTCCACCCGAGCAGCACCCAGCAGCTCTGGATCTTCGACATCTACGCATTCGCCCTGGCCGGACTGCTCATCACGATGGGCTCACTGGGCGACCGCATCGGCCGCCGGAAACTGCTGCTGTTCGGGGCCGCCGCCTTCGGGGCGGCGTCCGTCGGGGCCGCCTACGCGCAGAGCGCCGGGATGCTCATCGCCGCACGGGCCGTGCTCGGTGTCGGCGGGGCGACGCTGATGCCCTCCACCATGGCGCTGATCCGCAATATGTTCACCGATACCGCACAGCGCTCCAAGGCGGTCGGTATCTGGTCGGGCGCCATGGCCGGCGGGATCGCGCTCGGTTCGGTGATGAGCGGCCTCATGCTGGAGCACTTCTGGTGGGGCTCGGTCTTCCTGGTCAATGTCCCCGCGATGGTGCTGCTGCTGGTCCTTGTCCCCTTCCTGGTACCGGAGTTCAGGGACCCGCGGCCCGGCAGGTTCGATCTGCTGGGCGTGCCGCTCTCGATGGGGTCCGTGCTTCCGGTGATCTACGGCGTGAAGGAGATGGCGGCGCACGGATTCAGCCTGCCGATGCTGCTCTGTGTCCTCGCGGGGGCGGCCGTGGGCGCGGTCTTCGTCCGCAGGCAGCGCTCGGGCCGCTCCACGATGATCAGCCGCGCACTCTTCCGGGACCGGGGGTTCGGCTCCGGGATCGCCCTCAACGCGCTGGCCGCGTTCGCCATGATGGGTTCCTCGTACTTCACCACGCAGTACCTCCAGTCGGTGCTCGGGATGAGCACGATGGAGGCCGCGCTCTGGTCCATGGCCCCCTCGGTCTCGGTGGGGATCGCCGCCCCGGTGGCCACCGCGGTCGCCCAGCGGGTGGAGCGGTCGTCGGTGGTCGCCGCCGGGTTCGTCATCGCGGCGGGCGGGTTCGTCGTACTGAACCTCACCGGTACGGACTCACTCTGGCTGCTGCTCGCGGGGGCCGCGGTGAGCAGCTGCGGCATCGTGACCGTCATGGCGCTGGTCGCCGACATGGCGCTCGCCTCTGCCCCCGTGGAGAAGGCGGGTTCGGCCGCTTCGCTCCTCGAAACGGGGCAGGAGTTCGGTGGGGCGATGGGGATGGCGGTCCTCGGCTCGATCGGTACGGCGGTCTACCGCGCCGACATGCCGGCGTCCGCCCCCGACCAGGCACGGGAGACGCTGGGCGGGGCGCGGGCCGTGGGGACACCGGGTCTGGTGGAGCTGGCGCGGGCGGCGTTCGTGCACGGGATGCACTTCGCGGCGGCGGGTGGTGCGGTGCTGCTGCTGGCCGGGGCGGTGCTGACGGTGGCGCTGCTGCGGGGGCGGAAGAACGCGGTGGGGCACGAGGCGACCGCGCCGGCCGAACTGGCGGCGTAGGGATCCTCGTTCACCGGCTTCACCGGCTTCACGCGCTCACGGGCAAGGTCGGGCCGGGGCGGGGTGGGAGCCGCTGCCCGCCCGCGCTCCCTTCACGGGCCGGGGCGGGCCGGGGCGGGAGCCGCTGCCCGCCCTCTCTCCCCGGCCCGCGGCGTCACCGGCTCAGCAGGTCGGCGCGTCCCCGCGCCCCGTACTCCGCCACCAGCCGCTCCACGTCCCCGGCGGTCAGCCGTGCGTACGTCCCGTCCGCCGCGCGCCACACCGGATCGGCGCAGCGGAAGCCCTCCCGGCGCAGCCCGACGCGGTGCACCTTGTTGGTCGCCGTGACCGGCATCGCGGGGACGATCCGCACGTAGGAGGGCGTCATCTTCGTTCCCAGGTCGGTCTGTTCGCGCAGGAAGTCCGTGAACGCCACCGGGTCGAAGGCGGCGCCCTCGCGCAGGGCGAGCGCCGCCATCACCTGGTCACCGGCGACCGGGTCGGGTACCGCGTACACCGCGACCGCCGCCGCCCCGGTCCAGCGGGCGAGGATGTTCTCGATCATGGCGGCGGCCAGATTCTCGCTGTCGACACGCAGCCGGTCGTCCGTACGGCCCGCGAAGTAGAGGAAGCCCCCGGCATCGCGGTAGAAGAGGTCGCCGGTCCAGTACCAGCCCCCGCGCCTGCGGTCCGCTTCGGCGGTCTCGTTGCGCCAGTACCCCTCGAAGGGGTTGGGCCCCCGGTTGACCAACTCCCCTATCGCTTCGGTCCCGTTGGTGAGACGGCCGCTCCCGTCGAAGACGGCGCGTGGGCGTTCCTCGCGGGTGTCCGGGTCCACCACCGCCAGGTCGTCGCCCGGTGCCGCCCGGCCGATCGCGCCCGGGGGCGTGCCGGGGGTGCGCTGGACGGCCGCGCCACCCTCGGACGATCCGTACCCCTCGACCAGCCGCACACCGAACCGTTCGGCAAAGCGCGCCGCGTCCACCGCCCCCGCCTCGGTGCCGAAACCGGTCCGCAGCGGGTGGACGCGGTCGTCGGGGCGCTCGGGGGTGGCGAGGAGGTACTGCACGGCGCGGCCGACATAGGTGAAGTACGTGGCGCCATGGGCCCGTACGTCGTCCAGGAAGCGGGAGGCCGAGAAGCGGGGGCGCAGTGCGACGGCGGCGCCTGCCGCCACGGCCGGGGCCCAGTTGGCGATCACCGCGTTGCCGTGGAACAGCGGCATGCATATGTAGTGGACGTCGTCCCCGCCGGTCCCGAAGTGGCCGGCCAGGGAGCGTCCGGCGGCCGCCAGCCGACCCTGGGTGCAGATCGCGGCCTTGGGCGCGCCCGTCGAGCCCGATGTGAAGTAGAGGAGCATCCGTGTCGACGGGGAGACCGGGGCCGCGACGGCTTCGCCGGGTACGGCGTCCGCGTAGGGGGTGAGCAGCTCGCGGTAGGCGCGGGTGCCGGTCACCAGCATGCGTACGCCCGGCAGTTCAAGACCGTCGAGCAGCGGCAGCAGCTCCTGCGAGGTGATCAGCACCCGGCAGTCGGTGTGGGTGATGTCGCGGGCCAGTTCCGCGCCGCGCCGGGTGGGGTTGATGCCGGCGACGGCGGCCCCCGCGAGGGCCGCCGCGCTCAGCCAGAGCGGGAATTCCGGGGTGTTGTGGAGCAGCACCCCGATATGGGGCTCGGCTCCGGCCGGGAGCAGATCCACGAGGAGCGCGGCCCGCACGGCGGCACCCGAAGCGACCTGATGGTGGCTCAGGACCAGGTCACCGGATTTCAGCCCCGGTCGCTGATCGCCCCATTGGCGCTGTACGAGCTCCGCGAAGGTCTCTGCGCTCCTCATGGCGGAGGAGGGTAATTGACTACCCGTCAGAAATGAACGGTCAGGGATGACCCGTCAGAGACGGACCGCCGGAGGAGCCCCCTCGGAGGCGATCGTTCAGCGGCGCTCGTTCAGAGGCTGACGTCCGAGCAGGCATAGAACGCGTTGCCCGTGTCGGCGATGTTCCATACGGCCAGGATCACGTGGTGGCCGGACTTCTGAGTGGGGATGGTGCCCTGCTGCGAGACGGTTCCGGGCGGCTGCTTGCCGCCGTACGGGACCGTCATGAAAGGCTGCGGGTCGAGGTCGGCCCGGGTGAGCGGCTTGGAGTCGTCCCAGCCGTTCTTGGTGATGAAGTACTCGAAGTCGGTCGTGGCGTGCCTGGCGGTGAACTGCCAGCGGAAGGTGTACGCCTGACCGCCCGTGAGCTTGGTGGTCGGCCATGCGTTGCCGTTCGGCGCCTTCGCCCCGTCGAGCTGGGCGAAGTCGTCGTGCGCGCCGGAGCAGATCTTGCCGTCGGCGGGCCCGGCGCCGGGGAACCCCTTGGGGGCCTCGACGCTCTGCGGTTCGTACTGGATGGCACCGCAGTTGGTGACGGTGCCGTTGGCACAGAGCTTCTGACGGCTGATGGGCTGGTCGGTGTACCCGTGGCTGCTGGCGCTGCCGGTGGCGAGCAGGGATACGCCCGCCACGGCGAGGCCGACCACGGCCGCACCTATTCTCTTGCGCATGCTGCACTCCTCGGAACTTGGGGGAGTTCGGTGTGTGCCGAGCTGCGGTCTAGACCAAGGCTCAGAGTATGGACGTCAGTTCGCCGTGTCCATATCAAAGACAGGTCTCCACCAATTCCGGGGAGGCGGGCGCGGGCGGCTGTCTGCCGGGCTTCAGGAAGCGGCGCCGCCACGCCCCGAGTAGAAGGCGACCGTCAGATCCCGGACGAGTGCGTTGCGCTCGTAGACGTCCAGCTCGACAAGACCGCGTGCGGTCAGCCGGGTCACCGTGTCGTCCACCGCGTCCACCACCGAGGTCAGCACGGTCTCCCGGTGCCGGGCGTCGATCGCGGCGACCCGGCTGCGCCGCATCGCATCCGCCACCTCCGGGGCGTACTCGATCCTGGTCGGCTGCGCCGAGAACACCTCGATGCCCACCGGGTAGGTCTCCGCCTTCAGCATCCGGGTCAGCGCGTCGCCCACGGCCTCGCTGTCGCGCAGGGTCGGCCCGTCCTCGTGGAAGGCGTCGGCCGGCAGCTGCGAGAGCACCCGCGCCATCGCGGCCTCGGTCTGCTCGGACAGATACGCCTCGTGGTCCCCCACCGCGTACGTGGCCCTGGCCGTGTCCTTGATCCGCCACACCACCAGGACGACGACGCGCAGCGCCGTGCCGTCGGCGTCGACCGCGGGCAGCGGCTCGCTCCGCCAGTGCCGCAGCCGTACGTCGACCCGGCGGCGCAGCACCAGCGGGTTCGTCCACACCAGCCCGGTCCGCCTGACGCTCCCCCGGTAGTCGCCGAAGAGCGAGAGGACCCACACCTGGCCGACCCGCCCGCGCCCGATCCCGCCGAAGGCGAACAGCGCCAGGGCGCCGAGCACGGCGAGCGCCCCGGCAGCCCCGGGCCCGACCCCGCCGTACGGCATCGTGTCCAGCCGCAGCAGCGAGGCCAGCGGTGCCGGAAGCGCCCCGGCCTTCCACAGCACCGCCGCGCATCCGGAGAGCGCGGCGGCGCCGCCGAGCAGGGCGACGGCGCCGGGCAGCGCGGCTCCGGTGCGCTCGGAGAGCCGGGGGTCGGCGGGCGGTGCGGGCCTGACGGCGGGCTGGGTACGGGTGTCCGTCCTGGCCGGTCCGCGCTTCGGCCCCGCGGGAATCCCGGAGTGACCGGCGGGCCGGCCGACCGTCCGGGCGCCGGTCGCCGCGGCACCGGGAGCGTCGTCCCGGAAGAGCAGGTGAACGGGGATCTCGGTGGTGGACTCGTTCATGATGACGGAGGTCCTGCGCATCGCCGGCCGGCCCCCGGCCGGTCCTTCGCTCCACGCCGGCCCGGTCTGGCCGGTGTGTCCGGTGGACTCCTCTTCCTGCCCGGCGGGCCCGGCCGGTACCGCCCGCCCGCCGAACTCGGTGTGTTCACCTGGTGCTGTCGTCTCGGTCATGCGAAGAGTCGCCTCCATGTCTCGGGGCCCGGATATCCGTCGGCCCGCGCGCCGGTCCATCCCTGGGCGCGCTGGAACGCCTGGACGTTGCGCCGGTCCGCCTCGGACCAACGGGGTCCGGGACCGGCCTTGTAGTACTTGCTGAAGCCCTTCTTCACCAGCTGCTTGCCGAGCCGCTCCACGTCGGCGCCGGACCGCCCCGGCCTGAAGTGCCCGGTACCGGGAAAGGCCGCGGCCTTCGGTGCACTGGTGGCGGGGGCGGCCTTGGCTGGGGCGGCCTTGGCGGGGGCGGCCTTGGCTGGGGCGGCCTTGGCCGGGGCGGCCTTGGCCGGGGTGGCCTTGGCTGGGGCGGCCTTGGCTGGGGTGGCCGAACCGGCCGAACTCGTCGGCCTGGCAGGGGTGATGGGGGTGGTGGGGAGCGCGGTGGGGGCGGTGGTGGCGGGCGTGGTGTGAGGGTTGGAATGGCCGGCGCCCGTACGGTCGGGTCCGGCGGGCCTGCCCGTACCGGCCGGGCTGCCGGTACCGGCGGGACTGCTCGAAACGGCGGGCCTGCCCGTACCGGCCGGCCGGCCCGTGCGCCCCGGAGCCGCCGCACCGACGGCGCCGCTCTTCGCGGCGGCCGGGATGTCCTTCCCGCCGCCCTTCACCAGCAGGCTCCAGGTGGCCGGGCCCGGCAGCCCGTCCGCCGCGGAGCCGGTCCACCCCTGGGCCCGCTGGAAGGCCCGGGTGGCCCGGCGGTCGGCCGTACCCCAGCGCGGCCCGGGGCCCTGCTGGTAGAAACGGCGCCCGCCACGGGCGACGAGCATCCGGCCGAGCCGGGTGACGTGTTCGTTCTTCGCGCCCTTGCCGAAGGACTTCGCCCCGGGAAAGGCGCTGCCCGGCTTCGAACCGGCGGTGCCGGTCCGCAGCCCCTTGTAGCGGTAGGGCACATAGCGGCTGGAGTGCGACCAGTAGGCGTACGGGGTCGACTGCACGCGGGTGTGCGGCTTCGTCTGCTCGTACGCCAGGTAATACGTGTGGGCGGAATTGGTCCAGCCGCCGAAGACAGTGACGTGGGAGCCCTTGTTGGGGTTCGCCGGGTTGTGGAACAGCAGGATGTCGCCGGGCTGGAGTTCGCTCTTGTCTATCCGCACCCCGTACTGGGCCAGGTTCCCCGTCCATTCACTGCCGCTCAGCCCCCAGGCCATCGAGACGAAGCCGGAACAGTCCTCCCGGTAGCCGTCCTTCCACTTCCTGTCCATGCGGTACGGGACCTTGGCCGCCACCCAGGTCCTGGCCCGGTTGATGATCGCCGACCGGGTGGTGGCCGGCAGTTTCGCGGGGGCGGTGGGCGCCACGGCCGGCTCCGGGCCCTGGCCGCCGGGGCCGGGAGCGGCAGCGGCGGCGGTCCCCCCGCCGAGCACCACCCCTGCGGCGGTCGCCAGCACGAGCGCGCGCCGTGCGCCGTGGGCCGCCGGGTGGCCGCCCTCTCTCCGCGAGAGGGTGTGGAGGGCCGAGCGGCGCCAGGCGACGCATCCCGCACAGCCGCAGTCGCTCTCGGGTTCGTACTCCTCGAAGACCGGAACCGTCATACCTGTCCCCTCCGCCTAGTCGAGATTCTGCACAGGCACATCTGCATGATCGTCAGCTTCTCAACTATGCGGACGAATCGCATTTTGACGGATTGAATGGGTAGAAAACGAACATATGATCCGCCGGGAGGTACCGAGCACCCACGCCGGTCCGGTAAAGTTCTCCAGGTCAGCAGGCGCCGCTAGCTCAGTTGGTTAGAGCAGCTGACTCTTAATCAGCGGGTCCGGGGTTCGAGTCCCTGGCGGCGCACGCGATACCGAAGCCCTTCACCTCGCGGTGGGGGGCTTCGGCCGTTGTCTCCCCTTCCGGTCCCGCCCTCCCTCTCAGCCTCCCCCGCCCGCGCGGCACCCAGTCCCGGCGCGGCGGGCCCGCCCCAATCCGCTCCGTGCGCAAGCGAGTTGACGACCCACCGGGGCGCACGCGCGCACCCGCCGCACGCCCCGCCCGCGAACACCGCAGGGGCCGGCCCGCCGCACACAGCAGACCGGAGGGGCGCCCGCCGGGCGCCCCTCCGGTAAATCCCACGGTGAATTCTGAGCGGTTCAGACAGATTCGGCCAAAACAGTGCGACCGAGTAGATCAAACAGGTCACGGCGCCCGGACGGACACCCGTACAGGCCGTGCGGATACGCGCCCGCACCGCCCGCCGCTCACCCCTTGGGCACACCCGTGAGGTAGGCCGAGACCACCACATTCGCGCTGTACGCCCGCGTCGTACGGTCGAACGAGCCGCCGCAGGTGATCAGCCGCAGCTCGGCACGGCCGTGGACGCGCTCCCCGTAGACCTTCTTCGCGTTGAAGTGGCTGCGCTGGAAGACCTGGACGTCATCGATGGTGAACTCGCTGACCGAGCCGTCCGAGCCCGTCACCCGCACTTTCTGACCGGGGCGGACCGCGCTCAGACCGTAGAAGACCGCTTTCCTGGTGTTCGTGTCGACATGGCCGACGAGCAGGGCGGCCCCGACCGCACCGGGACGGGTGCCGCCACCGAACCAGCCGACCTCGTCCGGGGTCTCGAACGGCGGCGGGTCGACCGCACCGTGGGAGTCCAGCCCGCGCGGCACGATCGGGGCGTTGATCCCCACCGAGGGGATCTGCACCCGCTGCGGCCGCACCCCGGCGAGCGGGTCATGGGCCGGTGGGAGCGAGACGCCGAGCGGGCGGCCCACCGCGGCCACATCCCCGGTCTTCGGCCCCGAGCTGCCCTCGGGGCCCTCGGTGATCTGGCGCCCCCAGAGCCAGAGCCCGAGCAGCAGTACGGCCCAGGCGACCCCGGTCAGCAGCCGTCCGCCGCCCGAAGACGAGCCCTCGGACGACATGTCAGCTGTTGCGCCGGCGCCGGACGCTGCGCCCGGCGACCGCCACCGCGGCGATCCCGGCGAGCACCAGGCCGACGACGGTGTGCCCGGAGCCCGGAGCCGCCTCCTGCGCCGCGACCGTGGCGGTGGCCCCGCCCCCCGCGTGGACGGGAGCGGTCGGGGTGATCAGCGGCATCGGGCGGTGGTGGCCGCCGCCCTCCCGTACGACCGTGATCGTGCCGGTCACGGTCGTGTGCCCGCACTTGACCTGGACCGAGTAGTCCCTGGACTGGGCGTCGGCGCGGATCCGCGCGGCGGCGTACATGGAGCCGCGGTCGGCGGCGGGCGAGAACTCGGCCTGCGAGTCGAAGGCGTCGGACCTGCCGTACGGCTTGCCGCTCTTGCAGCTCACTCTCAGGTCCACCTCCTCGCCGGGAGCGATGACGGACGGGCTGACCGTGACCGTCCCCGATGCCCCTTCGGCCGGGGCCGCGATCGCGGCTGCGGGGGTCAGGGCAGCCACGGCCGCAGTAGCGGCACAGAGAGTGACGGATATCAGACGCATGGTGAACCTCCTGTTACGAAGGTTGGTGCCTCCGGGTTCATCCCGCATCCCGGGCAAGGCGCACATACGTCCGATCGTGGAGCTGCTGTCGGACGGCGGCCCGTTCCGGCCACCGGACCGGCGTGAATAGGATGGCCGCCACGGAGCCCCCGTACCGTTCGGACCTCCGGTGACCATCACGCCGAGCCGCCAGGAGCCAGCCCGCATGACAGAGCGCAAGCCCATCGAATCGTGGCTCACGGACATGGATGGCGTACTGATGCACGAAGGCGTCCCCGTGCCGGGAGCCGATGCCTTCATCAAGAAGCTGCGGGACACCGGCAAGCCCTTCCTTGTGCTCACCAACAACTCGATCTACACCCCGCGTGACCTGCGCGCCCGGTTGCAGCGGATCGGCCTGGACGTGCCGGTGGAGAACATCTGGACCTCCGCCCTCGCGACCGCCAAGTTCCTGGACAACCAGCACCCGGGCGGCACCGCGTACGTCATCGGCGAGGCCGGGCTGACCACGGCGCTGCACGACGCCGGATACGTCCTGACCGACGCGGACCCCGACTTCGTGATCCTCGGCGAGACGCGGACCTACTCGTTCGAGGCGCTGACCAGGGCGATCCGGCTGATCAACAACGGGGCGCGCTTCATCGCCACCAACCCCGACAACACCGGCCCGTCCCCGGAGGGTGCGCTGCCCGCCACGGGTTCCGTCGCCGCCCTGATCACCAAGGCGACCGGCAAGGACCCGTACTTCGTCGGCAAGCCCAATCCGCTGATGATGCGCACCGGGCTCAACGCGATCGGCGCCCACTCCGAGTCGTCCGCCATGATCGGCGACCGGATGGACACCGACGTCCTGGCGGGTCTTGAGGCCGGTATGGAGACCTTCCTGGTGCTCACCGGGCTGACGGCCAAGGCCGACGTCGACCGCTATCCGTACCGGCCGACCACGGTCGTGGACTCCATCGCCGACCTGGTGGACCTCATCTGACCCGCGGTCCCCGTGACCGGCCGGCGGGGACGCCCGATGCCATGACCGGCCGGCGGGGGCGCCCGGTGCCTCCGGGCGCCCCCGCCCGTGTCACCCCGCGCTGATACCGACCCCGTCGACCGTCCAGAACCAGTTGTTGCCCCCGGTGTAGCGGAACCGCACCTGGGCGCTGGTGGCCCCGGCGGGGACCTGGAGGGTGATGTTCTCGGTGCGGGACGAGGTGTCCGCGGTGTACGTCCGTACGCTCACCGGGGCCCCGCCGTCATAGCTGACCAGCACCTCGCCGCGCTGCGGGGCCTCCTGGCGGTAGTACGTCGTGTACGTGAGGGTCGCCGGGCGGCCGCCCCGCACCCGGTAGGCCGGGCTGACCAGGGTCGAGTCGAAGCTCCCCTTGAACGACTTGTCCGACCACTCGTCCCCGTCGGCGACCGCGAAGACACCGCGCGCCCTGACATTGGACTCGCGCTGCTGGTCGGGCTCGGCCTTCGTCCAGAACTCGTCGGTGGTGAAGGACCAGCCGCGCCACTCGGTGACCCCGCCGGTGCCCATCGCGAAGTTGTCGACCGACCAGCCGGGCGGCGGGGTGTGGGTGAAGCCGATGACGCCGGCCCCGATGCCGCTCTCGTCGACCGGCCCGGTCAGCCGGGGGCGCAGCGCGTCGAACGCGTCGTCGCCCGGCTGCTGGAGCGGCCTGCCGTCGAGGCCCCAGGCGGGGTCGATGGCGATTCCGAGGTGGGCGAGCGCGGAGGCGGCGACGTCCGGCATCCGGATGTCGTACCGCGTCGAACCCGCGCCGATCCCGGCGCCCCGCGCGATCAGGAAGGTCTGGCGCTCCTGCCAGCTGGAACCGCCGTGGCCGCCCGGGTCGGTGTGGCCGTGGTCCGCGGTGACCATGATGAGCCAGTTCTCCGACGCGTACGCGGACCGGGACTCGATGGCGGCGACGAACTGTCCGACCGAGGTGTCCACGGCGTGGATGGCGTCGAGGTACTCCTGGCTGGCGGCGCCGTGTTCGTGGCCCGCCTCGTCCACCCCGTCGAGCTGCACGAAGTGCGCGTCGGCGCTGCCGGTGGCGAGCTGACTGACGAGCCGTGAGGTGGTCCCGGTGTCGTACTCGGCGCTCGGGGTGTTGACGCGGGTGTCCACCTTCGGCGAGAAGACGGTGGTGGTGATCGGGTTCCAGGACGCGATGGCGTAGGTGCCCAGCGCGGGCCTGGCGTTCTCGACGCGGGTCAGGAAGTCCGGGTACTGGGCGAAGTTCTGTCCGGCGAAGGTGTTGTCCATCACCTTGTGCTTGTCGGGCCAGACACCGGTGATGATCGTCGACCAGCCGGGTCCGGAGAGCGTGGGGGCGAAGGGTGCGGCGTACAGCGGGCTGGCGGCGGTCAGGCCCGCCGCCCGGAGCGCCTTGAGATGCGGTGCGTCCGCCACTTCGATCTTGCTGAGCAGGGTGCCGTCCAGGCCGATGACCAGGACCTTGGGCTTTCTGCTGACGGCGTGGGCGCTCTGGGCGAGGGGGCCCGCCGCGACGGCGAGAGAGGCGGCGCCGATGAGGAGGGAGCGGCGGGACAGCTGCGAAGACACGTGATCCTCCGGTACGGGGTGGGATGGCCGTGCGGATGGCGCACGGCTCAACGCCCCTGCCGGGGCAGAGGCGTTGACGGTTTCGAACGAGCCGGACTAGACCCGTTATCCTTTCGCAATAGTCCGCGGACTGCCAGAGGCGTGCGGTGACGTTCTCACCGCGTGCGGCCCGGGTGCTCGGCCCGGGTGCTCAGCTGTGCGTGGCGGACTTCCAGTCCTCGACGTATGAGCTGAGGTTCCTGGAGATGTCGTCCCAGTCGGGTGCGAAGACGTCGACACCCTTCATCAGCGCACTGAGCGCGGTCGCGTTGGCGTCGGTGGCCTTGACGTCCTGGCGGGACGAGAAGCCGCCGCCGATCTCGCTGACCTGCTTCTGGGCCTGCTCGGCGAGCATGAAGTCCAGCAGCTTCCTACCGTTCGCCGAGTGCGGCGCCTTGCTGACCAGACCGGCTGCGTACGGCAGTGCGAAGGTGGTCGGCCTGCCGCCGCCCGACTTCGCGGGGAACCAGATGCCCAGGTTCGGCATGGTCTTCGTCTGCGCGTAGCTCATCTGCACATCGCCGTTGGCGGCCAGGAGTTCGCCCTTGTCGACCTTGGGGGCGAGCTTGCCGGTCGAGGCGGACGGGCCGACGTTGTTCGCCTGGAGCTTCCCCAGGTACGCCATGGCCGCCTCCTTCGAACCGAAGTCGTGGATCGCCTTGATGATCACGGCGGTGCCGTCACCCGCGACGCCGGGCGTCGAGTACTGGAGCTTGTTCCGGTACCGGGCGCCCAGCAGTTCGTCCCAGGTCGTGGGGGCCTTCGTCAGCTCCTTCTTGTTGTAGACGAAGCCGAAGTAGTTGTTGACGACCGAGGTCCAGGTCCCGTCGGCGCCCTTGTCGGCCGGGGCGACCTGGCCCGAGCCCTTGGGCGCGTACTTCTGGAGCAGGCCCTTGGCGTCGGCCTGCTGGATGAACGGCGGGAGGGTGACGAGGACATCGGCCTGGGTGTTGGACTTCTCGCGGACCGCGCGCTGGACGACCTCGCCCGAACCGCCCTCCACGTACTCGACCTTGATGCCGGTCTGCTTCTGGAAGTCCTTGAAGACCCGGTCGTACCAGCCGTCGTGGTTCTCGCCCTTGAGGCCGTCGGCGCTGTAGACGGTGACGACCTTGGCGTCGGAGGCGGCGGACGAACCGCCGCAGGCGGAGAGGGAACCGGCGAGGACCAGGGCCCCGGCGACGGCGGCGAGCGGCTTGATGGGGTGGCGCATGACGTGTCGTGTCTCCTGGAGTGGGGCTGAAGCCGGTGGGGACCGGCTGGTGACGGTGGTGGTTCAGCGGTGGTGACTGAGCCGTGGTGGTTCAGCGGTGGTGGTCGGCGTCGGTGGTTCAGCGGTAGGACGCGCGGGTGCGGATACGGGAGACCGCGGAGAGGACCAGCAGCGTCGCGGCCATGAGGACCACGGCGACAGCGGCGCCCGTGAAGAGCGAGCCCCGGTCGGTGGCCGCGAAGATCTGGACGGGGAGCGGGGTCCAGTCGGGCGGGTAGAGCATCATCGTGGCGCTCAGCTCCCCCATCGACAGGGCGAAGCAGAGCCCGGCCGCCGCGGTCAGTGACGGGAGCAGCAGCGGCAGCCTGACCCGCCACAGCACGTACCAGGGGCGGGCTCCCAGCGAGGCCGCGGCCTGCTCGTACACCGGGTCGAGCCGGCGGATCGCGGCCGAGACCGACTGGTGGGCGAAGGCCGTGACCAGGATGGTGTGTGCCAGGACGACGATCGTGGAGGTGCCGTTGAGCAGGACCGGCGGCTTGCTGAACGCCACCAGCACGGCGAGGCCCACCACCACCGAAGGCACCGCGACCGGCAGCATGAACAGCGCATCCATGAAGCGTCGTCCGCGCTTCTTCAGCGCGGCCCCGGCGAGCGCTGCCCAGGTCCCGGCCGTCAGCGCGAGCACGCTCGCACATCCGGCGGTGACCAGGCTGGTGGTCAGGGCCCGCAGCGAGTCCCCGCCGGTGGCGGTCGCGTAGTGGCCCAGGGTCGGCCCCGAGGGAAGGACGCCCGACCAGTTGGTGGCGAACGACGCCAGCAGGATCACCAGGAGCGGCAGGGCGAACAGGGGCAGGAAGAGGGCGAAGAAGAGGACCCAGACGGTCCACTTGCCTGTACGGCTATGCACCAGCACGGCGGGCCACCAACCGGTAGAGGGAGTAGAGCCCGACGGAGATCGCCACATTGACGACGGCGACCACGCACGCGGCCGGGTAGTCGGATTCGAGGATCGCCTTGCCGTACACGAGCATCGGCAGGGTCGTCACGCCCTTGGCCCCGGTGAAGAGCACGATGCCGAACTCGTTGAGGCACATCACGAGCACCAGGCTGCCGCCGGCGGCGAGCGCGGGCAGCGCCTCGGGCAGCACGATCCGCCGTACGATCCGGGCCGGGCCCGCCCCCAGGGACGAGGCCACCTCGATCTGCGCGGTGTCGAGCTGCGAGAAGGCCGCGAGCAGCGGCCGCATCACGAACGGGGTGAAGTAGGTGATCTCCGCGAGGAGTACGCCCCACGGCGTCCCGAGAAACTGGAACGGCCCCTGGTGCGCACCGGTCACATCCGTCCACGCGCCGTTGGCGATGCCCGCCGAGCCGTAGACGAAGAGCAGCGCGAGGGTGATCAGGAAGGACGGGAAGGAGAGGAAGACATCGATGAACCGGGCCACCGCCCGTCCGCCGGGGAAGGGTACGAAGGCGATCACCACGGCGAGCACGAAGCCGAGGACGAGACAGCCGGCGGTGGCACCGGCGGCCAGCCAGACGGTCGTTGTCAGCGCCTCGCGGAAGGCGTTCGATGCGAAGACCTGGGTGTACGGGGCGATGGAGGTACCGCCCGTGTCGGGCGTGAAGGACTGCTGGACGACGAGGGCCAGCGGGTAGAGGAAGACCAGCGCCAGTACCGCGACGGGCGGCAGCGCCCAGAGCAGACGGGGCAGGGAGTGGGGCAGTGAGCGGGGCGGGGTCCGGCGGGCCGGCGGGACTCCGCCGGTCTGCGGGGCCGGCGCGGTGGCCGCGGTCTGAGCGGCCCGGGTGGCGCTAGCCATCGGACGCTCCCGCCGCCGCGTCGACCGGTGTCCCGGTCATCGTGTCGTGCAGGGTCACGCCCGCCGTCTCGTGCCCGGTCACGCCCGCCGTGAGCAGCACCGCGTCATCGGGGGCGAAGTGCAGCGTCACCGTGTCCCCCAGCGCCGGTGTCTCGCGCAGTTCGCGGACATCGGCCTTGACCGGGTGGCCGTCCACATCGACCAGCAGCCGGTGCGTGGAGCCGCGCCACTGGACCTCGGAGATCCTGCCGCGCAGACCGTTCGGGCCCTCGCCGAGCCCGACCAGATGCGGGCGTACGCAGAGGGTGGCGGTGGCTCCCGCGACGGCGCCGTCCGCGCCGGTCACCGTCAGCTCCGTACCGGCGAAGGCGACCACCGCGCTGCCGACCACCGCTCCGGCGGCCCCCGCTCCGCCGTCCGCCCCCGGCGCGGTGCTCCGTACCGTCACCGGCAGGAGGTTGGCGTTGCCGACGAAGGAGGCGGTGAACTCGGTGCGCGGGCGCCGGTAGAGCTGCTGCGGGGTGCCGCAGTCCTGGAGGCGGGCCCGGTCCATCACGGCGATGCGGTCGGCCAGGGTGAGCGCCTCGACCTGGTCGTGGGTGACGTAGAGGATCGACACCTCGGGCAACTCACGGTGCAGCCTGGCGAGTTCGGCCAGCATCCCGGACCTCAGCCGGGCGTCGAGCGCGGAGAGCGGTTCGTCGAGCAGGAGCACCCCGGGCCGGATGGCCAGGGCCCGTGCGATGGCGACGCGCTGCTGCTGGCCGCCGGAGAGTTCACGCGGGTAGCGCTTGGCGTAGGAGTCCATGCCCGTCATCCCGAGCGCCCCGGCGACCCGCTCCGGGATCTCGGCCCTGGGCACCTTCTGCGCCCGCAGTCCGAAGGCGACGTTCTCCTCGACCCGCATGTGCGGGAAGAGCGCGTACTGCTGGACGACCATGCCGACACCCCGGCGGTGCGGGGGCAGGTGGGTCATATCGCGGCCACCGATGAGGACCCGTCCGGCGAAGGGCCGGACGAATCCGGCGACGGCGCGCAGCGCGGTGGTCTTGCCCGAACCCGAGGGGCCGAGCAGGGCCATCACCTCGCCGGGTTCGACGGTGAGGTCGAGCGAGTCGAGGACGGTGGTCCCGGCGTTCCTGCCCTGCGCACCGTACGCGACCGAGACCCCGTCGAAGCGGATGCCGCCGGTCGTATCCGTACCGCCGGCCGTGTCCGTACCGGTGGTCATATCCGCACCGGGGGCACCGCGCGGTCCAACCGGCCCAGCAGTCCGGGCAGTTCGGCGACCGAGCCGATGACATGGGTGGCACCGTGCCGCTCCAGCCGTTCCCGGTCATGGGCGCCGGTCAGGACACCGGCCACGGCCCGGGCCCCGGACCGTACGCCGCTGAGCATGTCGTACGCGGTGTCGCCCACGACCGCGACCTGGTCCATGCCGTCCACGGCCCGGGTCCGCAGGAACGCGGCGAGCACCATGTCCGGCCAGGGGCGCCCGCGACCGCCCGCGTCAGCCGGGCACAGCGTCAGCCCGACCAGGTCACGCCAGCCGAGCGCGTCAAGGATCGCGTCCTGCGTGGGCCGGGCGAAACCGGTGCTCAGCACCACGGTCCGGCCCTCGTCCCGCATCCGCTCGACGGCTTCGCGGGCACCCGGTACCGGCGCGATGTGCCCGGCGCCGACCAGTTCGCCGTACGCCTCCTCGAAGGCGGTGTTGGCCTGCCGGGCCTTCTCCTCGTCCCCGAACAGATGCCGGAAGACGGAGATCTTGGACTCGCCCATGGTGGCGCGCACATGGCCGAGCATCGTCTCGGGCTCGACGCCCATCCGCCGCGCGGCGGCGGCGAACGCCCGCTCGACGAGACCGCCGTCGGCGACGGTGGTGCCCGCCATGTCGAGCACCACCAGATTGATCGGATTCCGCAAGGTCAACTCACTCACCAGCCAAGGTCGTTCGCGGTCGTTTCGGCTATCGCCGGGGAACAGGTCATGCCGCGCCCGCCGGGCCCGGTGACCAGCCACACCCCGTCGCGCACCTGCTCGCGGTGGACGACGCGGGTGGTGTCGGTGCACTGCGCGTACACCCCGGCCCAGCGGTGGCGGATCTTCGGCAGCGGGCGCCCGAGGAAGGACGCGGCGACCCGGGCGACGTGCTCGTACGGCTCCTCGCGCACATCGAAGGCGAAGGGGTGCTCGTACTCGTGGGTGTCCCCGATGGTCAGCCCGCCGTCCGCACGCTGCACCATCAGCAGCTGCATCCGGTGTCCGGCGGCCACCGGGTCCTGCGGCTGCCGCGCATTGAGCGCGTCGAGGGCGTCGGACGCGTACGCCGGGTAGTAGCGGAAGGAGTCGGCGTCGGCCACCGATGTGGTGAGGCGTTCGCCGAGCGGCTCGGTCTGCATCATCTGGAGGCGGACCCGGCGGACCGGCAGCCCTGGGGCGAGTTCGCGCACCAGACCGCCGAGCCAGGCACCGGTGCAGAGGACGACGGCGTCGCCGGTGTGCACATCGCCGTGATCGTCGCGCACCGAGCCCGCGCCGACGACCTCACGGACCTCCCGCCCGCCGACGTAGCGGTACCTCCCCGAGGCCAGCAGCGCCTGCTTCAGCTCCAGTTGGGCGGTGCGCGGCTCCACGGCCGCGTCCTGACCGCACCAGAGCGCGGCCTCGAACTCACCCCGCAGGGCCGGGTTGACCTCGCGTACCTCCTGCGGCGACAGCAGCCGGTACCCGCGCGCGGCCGCGTCGTCCCGCTCCAGCGCGGCCTCGGCGACGGCCCACTCCAGGGCGTTCCGTACAGGGGTGAGCGAACCGGTGGCGCGGAACCCGATGCCGGGCACCCGCTCCCCGATCTCCGCCCAGAGCTCCCGGGCGCGCAGCGCGGTCGCCAGCTCCTCCCCGCCGGCCCGGCCGCTGACCCACACCTGCCCGAAATTACGGAGCGAGGCACCCCGGGCCTCGGTCTCGCGCTCGATCTGTACGACCTCGTGGCCGCGTTCCACTGCGTGCCAGGCGTGCATGGTGCCCAGCACGCCGGCTCCTACGACGATGACTCTCACGACGGCAACGCTGCTGGGGGCGGGTGGCCCGGCGCCGACCCGGAGGCAACGGCACGGTGAACAGCCTCACAAGACTGGACTAGACCCGTTATGTTCTCGTGACATCAACGGGTGGTTCCAACCGCCCCGGCGCCGGGGTCAGTCCGGCGCGAGGTGGGTGGTGAAGCTGAACCGGTCGCCCCGGAAGAGAGTCCGTACGCGTTCCAGGGGCAGCCCCCGCGCGTCACGGGAGACCCGGTGGATCAGCAGCATCGGCAGCGCGGGCGGCGTCCCGATGAGCAGCGCCTCGCGCGGGGTGGCCAGGACCGTCTCGATCCGCTCGTCGGCGTCACCGAAACGGATGCCCAGCCGTTCGCGGAGGAAGCCGTAGAAGGAGGAGTCGGGCTCGAACTCGCTCTCCAGGGTAGGGACTCGGGCCACCGCGACATAGGTGCTCTCCAGGCCGACCCGCTCGTCGTCCGCGAGCAGCACCCGCTCCAGATGCCAGACCGGCTCGCCCCGGTCGAGCCCGGTCTCGGCGGCGAGCGCGTCCGGGCAGGGGAAGCGGTCGAGCGAGATGAGATGCCGTCCGGGGGTGCGGCCCTGGCGTCGCACCCCCTCGGTGTAACTCACCAGCGACAGCGGCTGTTCGAGCTTGGGGCCCGCGACGACGGTGCCCCGCCCCTGCCGCCGTAGCCGCCCCTCCAGGACCAGTTCGCGCAGCGCCTGCCGTACGGTCTCGCGTGACACCTCGTACCGTACGGCCAGATCGCGTTCGGTGGGCAGTGGTTCGCCCTCGCCCAACTCCGCCATCAGCAGCGAGACATGGGCCTTGACCGCGTAGTACTTGGGGATGCGGCCGTGCTCCGGGATACCGGAGCGGATCGGTGCGCCAGGTGCCTGGCTGTGCGGGTAGTCCACGGGGTGATGGTCGCAGATCCGCGTGACGGTACCGGGCTCGCGGTGGCGGACCCGGCCCGCGCTCCCGGACTCACGGCGATGACCCGGCCCGTGCCCGGACTCACGGCGGTGACCCGGCCCGTGCTCCCGGACTCACGGCGGTGACCCGGCCCTCGCTCCCGGACTCACGGCGATGACCCGATCCGCGCTCCCGGACTCACGGCGGTCCGTGGCTCGCGGTGGTGCTCCGGGGTGCTACCGGCGGCGCTGGATCCTCGGGCGCCGTGATCCGATGACCAGGGCAGCGCCCAGCAGCACACAGGTACAGGCGATGGCCGACACGGTGCGCAGCCGGTGCGAACCGGTCCTGGCGAGCTCACCGGCGAACTCGTGCGCACCGGTACGGGGTCCGACCGCGGGGCCGCCCCCGGTACGCCCTCCGGTGGCGCCGTCGTGGTCCCGGCCGGGGACGCGCTCCCCGGGAGCCTGCCCGCCGGGGACGTCCGTCCCGGCGGCATCGGACGGCGGGGTGGCGTCGGACGGCGGGGTGGCGGAGACGGCGAAGCGGTAGGCACCGGAGTCCCCGACCCAGTCGCCGTCGTCGCCGTGCCGCCTGACGACGGCGGCGTCGGCGGTGATGTCGTCCGCGACGGTGTCCCCGGCGAAGGCGAGCCGGACCGGCACCGAGACGGTCCGCCCCGCCGGGACGTCGAACCCCCCGGTCCCGTCGGCCTCGGCTGCCGTATCCCCCTCATCGGCCTCGTCGGACCTGGCGGCGCCGTCGTTCGCGGCGGGCCCGGCCGGGCCGTCGCCGAACGGGCCGATGTGCTCGTCCTCGTCGGTGGTCGTGAAGGGCACCGGCCGCCAGCGGTGCGCGGCGGGGTCCTCGAACTCCAGCCGGATCTGGCGGTCCTGGAGCTGCCGGTGCCGGTCGACGAGGACGACGACCGGGTGGATGTCCCGGCAGGCGCCATCGGATGTGTTGGTCAGTTCGAGCGACCAGGTGGCGAAGTCGTCCCCGGGCCGATACGAGTCGGGGCCGCCCTCGATCCGGGCCTCGACGGGGAAGGCCGAGCCGCCCCGGTCGGCGCAGCCGGGAGGCGCCGACGCGGCCCCGGGCCGGCCGGACCGGGCGGCGAAGCTCTGCGCGGTGGCGCCCCGGGCGATGGCCGGCGGTACGGCCGCGAGCAGCAGCAGGGCGGCCAGAGCGGAGGTGGCGGCGGCCGGGGCCGCCCCGGTGGCGAGGGCAGTGCGCAGTCGCATGGGGGGCCTTTGCTGCTCATGTGGGTCAGGGCTCCGCACACGGAACCGCACCGCCCCGCACGGCCGGGCCCGCCACGACCGCGTACCGCCGAATGCCACCCGCCTTCCCGCCCGATCAGCCCATTGTCATCAGGTACGAATTCATTGAAGATCCGCCATCCTGAAATTTGCAGGTCACGGGGGCTGGTGTGGCTCGGGGATGAGAAGCTCGTGCTGGCCGGGAGCGAGATCGTTGGCAGGTGATCGTCCGTCACGGGCACGTTCTGCGGGAATCGCTTCTCGGATGGTGGCCCCTTCGTACTCTCCGGCAGGGAAGGCCGAACCGGGGAGTTCATGGCGGAACTGGTTCTTGGCTGAGGGCTGTCCCGTAATCCCTGGCGGGCGCACGACGACAGCTACGGCGCCTCGCCGCGTTGTCGGGACGCCCGAATACATCCAGTATGCGGATGCCCCTCCGCCTTGCGATGCACCGCATCTGACGCCGCGCGCTGCTCCACCAGGGATCACGGGACAGCCCTCAGCGCCAGCGGGTGCGGAAACCACCGGGGGTGTCGCCGGTCTCGCGGGTGAAGAACTTCCCGAAGTTGGCGGGTTCGGAGAATCCGAGCGTCCGGCCGATCGTTGCGACGGGCAGGTCGGTGTGCACGAGCAGGCGCTGCGCCTCCAGGGCGGCGCGGGCGTCGATGAGTTCTTTGGCGGTGCGGCCGGTGGCGGCCTGACAGGCCCGGGTCAGGGTGCGTGGTGAGTAGCCGAGTCGGTCGGCGTACCTCTGCACGGAGCGGGTGGCGGCAAAGGAGCGCTCCAGCTCGTACCGGAAGGCACAAAAGATCTCGCCGCCGGTCCTCGCCGAGGCGACAAGGGCCGGATGGGGCAGCCGGGCCAGGCGCAGCAGCACCGCGCCGAGAAGCTGGCGAAGCAGTGTGGTGGTGAGGTCGGTGTCCGTGTCCTCCCTATGGCGCTGCAGGGTGTGGTACTCGGCCGCGATCTCGGCCAGGGCCCGGTCGAGGACCTGATGGTCGTCCGGGGACAGCGTCCAGCCCTCCGGACCGAAGCCGTCGAGGAGGGACGCAAGCTGAGGCAGGCGCGGTGGGAAGGCGGCGGTGAACAGCACCATCACGGCATCCAGTTCGGCCAGACGGCCCTCCGCATCGGCCGGGAACCGCTGGACCTGGCCGGGCCGCAGATGCAGCAGTCTGCCTGGTGCACAGAGCTGAGAGACGAAATCGACCATCATCGTCGCCTCACCGCCTCGTACGAGGAGCAGTTGGTGGAAGTCGGTCCGGCTCGCGGTACGGGCGACCGCCCTTTTCATGCGGCGGCGCAGGACGTCGAACGTCAGGACCTCGATGCCCAACTGCGGCCGGTCGGGATTGAGGTAGGCGATGTCGATGACGTCGTGTTGTCCAATTTTGATCATGGCAGGTCCCGACTCTACCTCGTTGCCGGGAGCCTTTGGCGGGGATCGTGGAGGCGTCGCCGCGTGCTGCCGGCCTGGCCACCCAGACCCGCGGCGCGCTCGTGCATCCCTGCCCCCGATGGCACCTACCAGGTAAGGACCCACCACTGTGAAGTCTGCGATCACCGATCCCGCACTGCTGCCCGGCGCGTTCGAGGACGCCCTGAACGGCGGTGACGTCGAGGGCGTGCTGGCCCTGTTCGCACCCGGCGCCACCATGCGCACGCCGGCCGGCGAGGTCATCGCCGGTCACGAGGCGCTGCGCCGGGAGATCAGCGGGACCGTCGCCGCCCGTGGGCGGCTCACCAACACCCCCCGGCACACCCTGCTCGGCGCCGATGCCGCGCTGCTGGTCACCGACTGGACCCTCGAAGTCACCGCTCCGGACGGCGAGCGTGTCGCCCCGACCGGCACCACCGCCAACGTCGCGTGCCGAGGAGTCGACGGCTACTGGCGGTTCGCCGTACTCAATCCGCTCGGCACAGCCTGAGCGACCGCCTGCACGCGCAACACGCCGGCCTCCACCGGCCTGACGGTGGTCCGTCCCGCCGGCAGCGGCCGGACGGACCACCGGTGCTCCACAGCACCGCTGATGGCTGCCGAGTACCACTGTCGTCACCCTCAGGTACGACGGATGCTGAACGGCGCCGCCGCCCGGCCGAAACGGCCGAACACCGGGGCCAGCGCCAGCTGTGCCGCCCCCTCCGCGACGAACCACCGCCCCCCGCCCGCAGCCGCCACGGGGACCGGTCCCCCGCCGCCTCCCTGCCGGGCGCGCTCGGCGATGACGGCGGCCACGCCCCGTACGAAGACGTCCGGGTCCGCATCGACCGTACGGCCCCCGAGCAGCACCCGGTCGACATCGAGGAGCCGCACGAGATTGACCGCGCCCACCCCGAGGAAACGTGCGGCCGCCGCATGGTCGCCCCTGGCGACGGCGGCCAGACAGAGCGCCTCGACGCAGCCACGGCCACCGCAGCCGCAGGGCTCCCCGTCGAGCTGCACGGTCTGGTGCCCGAACTCCCCGGCGCCGGTGCGGGGCCCCCGGTAGAGCGCGCCCCCGAGCACCAGCCCGGCACCGAGCCCGGTCCCCAGGTGCAGATACGCGAACGAGTCGCCGGGCCCGCGCAACGCAGGCCCGAGAGCTGCCGCGTTGGTGTCCTTGTCGAGGACGACGGGCAGGCCGAGGCGTTCCGCCAGCGCGTCGCGCAGTGGATAGCCGTCCCACTGCGGAAAGCCGGTGACCCGGCCGAGCAGCCCGGCCTCGTGGTCGAGCGGGCCGGGGGCCGCCACCCCGACCCCCAGGACACGGGGCGGCCCACCCCGGACGGGACCCGCACCTCCCGCACCTCCCGCACCTCCCGCACCGGCCACCCCGGACCCGACGCCCGCCGCCACCCCGTCCGCACCCGCCACCACACCGGACACCGCATCGGCCGCCGCAGCCGTCACCACGTCCGCGCCCGCCCCGAAGTCCAGCTCCGCGCTCCGTCCGGCGACGACCTCCCCGGCCAGGTCCACCAGCACCGCGCTCACCCGGTCCCGGTCCAGATGCAGCCCCACCGCGTACGCGGCGCCCGGCACCAGCCGCAGCACCGTGCGCGGTTTGCCGCCCGTCGAGGCCCGGCGACCCGCCTCCGCCGCGAAGCCGTCCGCCCGCAGCCGGGCGGTGATCTTGCTGACCGCCTGCGGGGTGAGCCCCGTCCGCCCGGCGAGTTCGAGACGGCTGATTCCCGCCTCCCCTGCCGTACGCAGCAGTTCCAGCACGAGCGCCGCGTTATGGCTGCGCAGCACGGGCAGATTGGCGCCGGACCCGGCGGCTTCGCTCCTGTTCACGTCCCTATTGTGCGCCACACTTGCACTTTGGAAACAGCGTTGCTTAAGTGGTTCGCATGACTGCGCACCCGCTCCGCGTCGGACTCGTCGGCTACGGCCTCGCGGGTTCCGTCTTCCACGCACCGCTGATCTCGGCCACCGAAGGGCTGGTCCTCGACACGATCGTCACCTCGAACGAGGAGCGCCGGGAGCAGGCACGCGCCGAGTTCCCCGGCGTCCGGTTCGCCGCCACCCCGGACGAGCTCTGGACGTACGCGGACGAGCTGGACCTCGTCGTGATCGCGTCCCCGAACCGGACCCATGTGGCGCTCGCGACCGCCGCGCTCAGGGCCGGGCTGCCGGTGGTCGTGGACAAGCCGCTCGCGGGGACGGCCGCCGAGGCCCGTGGGCTGGCCGCGCTCGCCGCTGAGCGCGGGCTGCTGCTCTCCGTCTTCCAGAACCGGCGCTGGGACAACGACTTCCTGACCCTCCGCTCGCTCGTCGACGAGGGCCGACTGGGCGAGGTCCAGCGCTTCGAGTCCCGCTACGAGCGGTGGCGGCCGCAGCTCAAGGGCGGCTGGCGCGAGTCCGGGGACCCGTCGGAGATCGGCGGGCTCCTCTACGACCTGGGCAGCCATATCGTCGACCAGGCGCTCGTCCTCTTCGGCCCGGCGGTCCGGGTGTACGCGGAGGCGGACGTCCGGCGCCCCGGCGCCCGCGCCGACGACGACACCTTCATCGCCCTCACCCATGCGAACGGCGTCCGTTCCCATCTGTACGCCTCCGCCACCACCGCCCAACTCGGCCCGCGCTTCCGGGTGCTCGGCTCGGCGGCCGGCTATGTGAAGCACGGCCTCGACCCCCAGGAGGCGGCCCTGCGCGAGGGTGCGCGCCCCTCGGCCTCGGCACACTGGGGCGAGGAGCCCGAGTCGCTGTGGGGCCGCATCGGTGCGGGCGAGTCCCCGCTGACGGGCGGCGGTTCGCCCGTACCGACCCTGCCCGGTGACTATCCGGCGTACTACGCGGGTGTCGCGAAGGCCCTGCGCGAGGGTGGCCGGCCGCCGGTCACGGCGGAGGAGGCGGCGGCGACCCTTGATGTGATCGAAGCGGCACGGACCTCCGCGCGTGACGGAGTGACCGTGGAGCTCACGGGCGAACTGTGAGTACCGGCGTACGGGCCGTTACGTCCCTGACGGCCCGTACGCCCCGCGCACCCCGGACGGCCCGCGCACCCGCCGACGTCCCCGTCCCCCACGCCGGTTCAGCGCCCGTACGCCCGCAGAAAGACCCGCACCCCGACCGCCGTGATCCGGTCGGCCTCCCCCGGCGGCAGCGGGCTGATGCCCCAGTACGACCGGTGCACGATATCGGTCGACGTCAGGGCCATGAAGTGCGCGGCGGCCTGGGCCGGGTCACCGTGCGCATCGACCAGTCCCGCCGTGTCCAGCGCGGCCATCGCGACGGCGAACCGCCGCCCCACCGCGCGCGGCCCCGCCTCCTGCCAGTCGTCCAGGACCTCGGCGGGGACATGCCCGGCCTCGGCGTAGATGTGGCGCACCAGCGAGAAGTGGTCGCGGAACTCCGCCATCAGTCCGACCCAGGCTCGGGCGAGTGCGAGCAGATCCCGCTCCAGATCCGCCGGGCGCGGCAGCCGCCCCGGGTCCAGATACCTTGCCAGCAGGGCGAGTTGGGCATCCCGCATCTGGCCGGAACTCCACTGCACCACCGTACGGAAGAGTTCTTCCTTGCCGCCGGGGAAGTGGTTGTAGAGCGTGCGGGTGGAGGCCCCCGCCTCGGCCGCGATGGTGTCGATGCTCGCGCGGGTGTAGCCGTCGCGCCCGAACACCTCGCAGGCGGCGTGCGAGAGGGACGCGGCCTTGTCCGGCCTCCTGGCCCGGCGGGGCGCGGCCGGCACCTCTCCCCCTGCACCTGTGCTGGTCATCGCCGCTCCTTCGTCATGGGCCTCACCCTATCTACAACGTACGTTGTAGCCCAGAGAACCCCACCGCGCCCGCAGGCCGCCCCCCGGCTCAGGGGCCCTGCCCGAGCGCCGGCGGGCCTATGACCGACCATCGACCCGCCGACCCGCCGACCCGCCGACCCGCCCCGTAACGAGCCGGACAGCCCGAACGAACGGACCGTTACGCGTCCTTGAGCGGCTGCCGCTGCCGTCCGAGCCCTTCGATCTCCAGCTCCACGACATCCCCGGCCCGCAGATACGGCTTGGGTTCGGGCTGCCCCATCGCCACCCCGGCGGGTGTCCCGGTGTTGATCACGTCGCCCGGGTACAGCGTCATGAACTGGCTCAGATACCGCACCACCTCACCGACCGGGAAGATCTGGTCGGCGGTCGTGCCGTCCTGCTTCAGCTCACCGTTCACCCAGAGCCTCAGCGGGAGCGCCTGCGGATCGGCCACCTCGTCGGCGGTCACCAGCCAGGGGCCGAGCGGATTGAACGTCTCGCAGTTCTTCCCCTTGTCCCACTGGCCGCCGCGCTCGATCTGGAAGGCGCGCTCCGACACGTCGTGCGCGACCGCGTACCCGGCGACATGGCCGAGAGCCTCATCGGCCGACCCGAGGTAGCGGGCCGTACGCCCGATGACGACGGCCAGCTCGACCTCCCAGTCGGTCTTCTCGCTGCCCCGGGGTACGAGAACGGTGTCGTCGGGGCCGACGACCGTGTCCGGCGCCTTCATGAAGACGATCGGCTCGGCGGGGATGTCCGCGCCGGTCTCCGTGGCGTGGTCGTGGTAGTTCAGCCCGATACAGACGATCTTGCCGATCCGGCCGACCGGCGGCCCGGTGCGCGGCGTCTCGCCCTCGATGGCGGGCAGCACCCCGGCGCCCGCGGCGGCCCGTATCCGGTCGAGCGCCGCCGCGTCGGCGAGCAGCTCTCCGTCGATGTCCGTGACCAGCGCGGAGAGGTCACGGAGGGTTCCGTCTGCGTCGAGCAGTGCGGGGCGCTCGGCCCCGGCCGTTCCTACACGCAGCAGCTTCATGGTCAGTCTCCCAACGATTGGACCGGTCCGGCCGATGGGATGCGGCCATCGGGGGATTGGCTGATCCTCCAATTTCGATGTCCAGGCCGCAAGACCCCGTTCACAAGCTGGACCACCGCCCCTTCAGGGACCGGACGGCCCGCGCTCCCCGGACGAACCCCCTACATCGGGCTGGCGACGGCCGCGGCGGCGGGCGCCGTGTCCCGGTAGAGGAAGGCGCGCTCGACGGCGGTCCAGGTGGTGCTGGTGACGACGTACAGCGCGGCGGCGAGCGGCACATAGGCGACCGTGAGGAGCGTCGCGAACGACATCAGCGGCATCACCTTCGTCATCGCGCCCATCGCTCCGGCGCCGGGCCCCTCGACGGCGGGGGCCGGAGCGGCGGCCATCATCCGCTTGGTGCGGCCGTAGCTGAAGGTGGCGACGGCCGCGACGATCACGAAGAGCACCAGATAGACGACGCCTTGTTCACCGAGGAGTCCGCCGTGCCCGATGGCGTCCTTCAGCCGGCCACCGAGGGGGCTGCCCATGAGGGTGTGGCCGAGCAGGGAATTGTCCGAGCCGCCGATGTGCGCGCTGGAGAACAGGTGGTACGTGACGAAGAACGCGGGCATCTGCAGCAGGCTCGGCAGACAGCCGCCGAGCGGCGAGATCTGCTCCTCGGCGTGCAGCTCCATGATGGCCTTCTGCATCTTCTGCGGGTCCTTGGCGTGCTTCTTGCGCAGTTCGGCCACGCGCGGGGCGAGCTTGGTGCGGGCCTTCTGGCCACGGGCCGTGGCCCGCGACAGAGGGTGCACGGCGAGCCGTACGCAGGCGGTGAAGAGAATGATCGCGGCGGCGGTCGCCGAACCGTGGAAGAGCGGCTGGAGCAGGTCGGCGAAGTGCGTGACCAGGCTGGCGAACGCAGCGAAGAAGGAAGAGAACACGGGAAAACCCTCCGGGGGTCTCGTCGCGGGCCGGACAGGAAGACATGTCGGCGTGACGGACCGCGGCGGGAACCGGGGTGCAGCTGGGCGCAGCTGGGGTGCGGAGGGGGGTCCTACGCGGCCGTCGGGACGGGACGACCGGGCGCTCGGGGCCTTGGCCTGCCCGAGGCGTCGGGATCACGCTGCGGCAGGAAGGCCGTGCGCCGCTCCCGGTCGCGGATGGCCGTACGGATCCGGGTGCGCGCCACGGCGGGCGCGGTACGGGAGGTGAGCAGCGCACAGGCGGCGAGCGCGGACCCGACCGCGGCGGTGGCGGCGAGTGCGACGGCCGAGGAGAGCATGCCGCCCTCGACGAGCAGCGCCTGGGCGAGCAGGAGCACGAGCAGTGCCAGGGCGGGACGGGACAGCCGCATGAGGCGTGTGGCCATGGTTCCCGTCCTCTCCGGTGTTCGCTTCCGGTACTTCCGGTGCTTTGGTGTCTGCTTCCGGTGTCTGCTTCCGGCGCCTCTGTCGCACGGGCACCGCGTACGCACTGTCGAAAAACGTATCTCCAGCCGTTATACACGACCGGACCAGGACGACCGGATTCGCTGGGCTCCCGCAGGTTCCCATCAGCCGGGATGCGTCCCGCCCCCGGCGTCAGCCGGGGACCCCGGCCCCCTCGGCCCCGCCGTCGACCGCCCCCGCGCCCTCCCCGATCGGATCGCGCGCGAGGAGTTCCCCGTCCGACCGTGGGTCGCGGTCGCGCGGCCCGGCGTACGTCACGGCCAGTGCGACCAGCAGATTGGCGCCGAGCGCCACGATCCCCGCGTTCACACCCCACACCGGATCGTGCTCGCTGAACACGAAGGCGCACACCACCCCCACCCCGACGACCAGACCGCTCCCCGCGCCGAGCAGCGTCAGCCTGCGCCACACGAGACCGAGCAGCAGCATCGGCAGCAGCTGCGCCATCCCCTCGTACGAGATGAGCGACAGCCGTACCAGCGTGTTCGGCGCGGTGTACGTCAGAAGCAGCGCCAGCGTGCCGGCGACGACGACCACCCCCTGCGACGCGCCCTTCTGCCGCTCGCGCAGGCGCGGGACGAGCGAGAGCACGCTGCGCCCCCACATCGTGCCGATGACCAGCATGAAGATGGCCATGGGCACGATCGAGGAGAGCGCGGCGGCGACCCCGATGACGCCGACCACCCAGGCCGGCAGCGAGTCCACCACCAGTTTGAAGAGCGCCAGATTGGACTCGGCGCCGGTCAGGTGTCCCACCACGAACAGGGCGGCGAGCCCCAGGAACATCGGGACGAAGAGCAGGATGTTGTACGCGGGCAGCCAGACCGCGTTCTTGCGCAGCACATCGGCGCTGCGCGCTCCGAGGTATCCGGCGACGGTGGTCGGGAAGATCACCACGGTCAGCGCGTTGAGCAGCGAGGTCGTCACGTACCAGGACTGCCCGAGTCCGCTGCCGCCCGGCCCGCCGCCCCCGTGGCCGGGGAAGGTCAGCCAGTCGCCCTTCTCGGTGACGACCCGGTGCAGGAAGTCCCCGTACCCGTCGAAGTAGTGCAGCGGCACATAGAGGGCGAGGAAGGCGAGCGTGCCGATGACGAGCGCGTCCTTGAGCACGGAGACCCAGGCGCTCCCCCGGAGTCCGCTGATCACGACGAAGCCCGTGGTGACGGCGAAGGCCACGAAATAGGCCCAGTTGAGACTGATCGCCCCGTACGAGATGGTCGAGACGACGACGCCCATGCCGGTGATCTGGAGCTGGATGTACGGGAGCAGGAAGACGGTCGCGAGGACGGCGACGGCCGCACCGAGCCAGGGCCTGCCGTACCGGTGGGCGATCATGTCCGTGACCGAGACGAGGTCGTGCCGGCGGGCATACGCCCAGAGCGTCGGCCCGGCCAGATAGCCGATGGCGTATCCGCAGGACATGTACGCGACCACATACAGCACCGGGGCGCCGTAGTTGTAGCCCCAGCCGGCCGCGCCGAGGTAGCTGAAGCTGGTGTAGCCCTCGCCGGCCATCAGCACCCAGATGAAGACCGGGCCGAGGCTGCGCCCGCCCACGGACCACTCGGCGAGCCCGCCGGTCCGGCCGCCGCGCACGGCGACCAGGCCGAGGACGACGGTGGCGACCATGAAGACCGCGAAGATCGAAGTGGCGACAGCGGCATTCACGGGCGCTCACCCCGCCGGTCCGCGCCCTGGGCCGCGCTCCCGTACGCACGCCGGTCCGCCCGGTGGGTGAGCCAGACGGCGAGCGGCGTGAGGAGCGTGGCCGCGATCATCCAGAGGAAGAGGAAGGGCAGCCCGAGCAGCACGGGCCGCACCCGATTGACGAACGGCACCGCCCCCAGGAACAGCACAAAGGGCACAAGCAGCCACAACAACTGAGGACGACGTCTCAACACGTAGCGACCTTAGGCGGTTTACGGCCCCCGGGGCAGATCACGGTCCCGGGAGCGGACGGCGCGGGTTCCCCGTCCCCGCTCAACGGGGCCGCATGGACCGCAGAGTGGCCCAGACGGCGAGCCGGTAGCGCGATGTGTACTCGGGGGTGCAGGTCGTCAGCGTCAGGTAGTAGCCCGGGGTGCGGTAGCCGTACTGCGGCTTGACGGTGCTGCGCGGCACCGGCGCGATCACCCCGCTGTCGCGCGCCGAGGTCTGCGGGAGCCCCTTGTCGACAACGTACGTGTACACCGCGCTGCCGGTCTCGACGGTGACAATGTCGCCGTGGCGCAGCCGGTTGATGTAACGGAACGGTTCACCATGGGTGTTGCGGTGCCCGGCGAGCGCGAAGTTCCCCGCTTGGCCGGGCCCGGCTGTCTGTACGTAATGCCCCACATACCCCTTGTTGAGCACATTCTGCTTGCTCACCCCCTGGGCGATCGGCGCGGTGATCCCGATGCGCGGGATACGGATCACCGCGTACGCCTTGTCCCAGACGGGGCCGCGCGCGGACTGCCGGCCGGCCGTACCGCTCCCTGCCGCCGCCCGCGACCGGCCGCCCGCAGCGCCGCCTGGTCCGGAGCCGCTTCCCGGTCCGGGCGACGGAGTGGCAGGAGTCACATCCGTACCGTCCGCACCACCACCGTGCGCCGCCCCGGCGTCCCACTGCCGCTCCAGCGCCCGCACTTGGTGCGCGGCGCCCTGCCGGGCCTCGCGGTTGGTCCACCACAGCTGCTGCACGACGAAGAGCAGCACGATCAGGCCCAGCGTCACGGTCACCTCGGCGCCGGTCCACAGCCCGCGCGCGAGGACCGTACGGCGCCGGGATGCCGCCCGCTGCACCACTCCCGGAATCGCGTCCCGCGTCGGCTGCTGCACGGGCCGCACGATAAGCGCTGGATCCCGAAGTCTCCATAGGCCCGTACGGCAGTACGGTGTGGAGCATGCGCCCCGACACTCCCGCTGATCACCACGCCGAAGCCGAGCGCCTGCTGCGCACCGCCGAGCAGTACCCGGAGGACCAGGAGCCGCTGCTGCTCCAGGCCGCGGCCCACCTGGAACTGGCCGGCGACCGCGCCCGCGCCACGACGCTCTACGACCGGCTGCTTTCGGGCCCGGCCGAGAACCTGGCCCTGATCAAGGCCCTGCAGGCCGCCAACCTGTGGGAGTACGGCCACGAGGCGGAGGCCCGCGCCATGATCGACGGCATCCGGGCCTCGACCCCGCAGGACCCGGCCCCCTGGGCGATCGTCGCGGAGACCCTGGAGGCCCACGACGAACCGGACGCCGCCCACGCCACGTTCACCAGGGCCCTGACCCTGCTGGTCGACCCGGCGGACGAGGTCCCGTACGCGGCCCAGGCCCTCCTCACCGGCCGCCACCGCGTCAGCAGGGCCCTGGGCCACGAGCACGACGCCTGGGACGCCCTGGCGGACTCCCTGCACACGGGCGACATCAGCCTGGACGAACTCCACGACCCGAACCGGCTGTGGGCCCTCGGCTCGAACGACCCGGCCGTACTGCGCGCGGAAATCGCCCGCCTCCAGTCGGAGTTGGGAACCTACCGGGCAGCCCTGTCCCGCCCGTTCCCGGTGGCCGTCCTGCACTGGGAGGCCGCGGAACTCACCGAACTCCTGGCGGCGTACCCGCCCCTGGAGTCGGAGTACCCCTCACACGCGACCCACCTGATCGAGATCGAATCGGCCCTGCGGGAACTGTCGGCCACCGGCACGAAGAACCTGGGCATCGTGACCGGCAGCATCCCGTCGTACGAAGCCTTCGCGGCCTCCGAGTCGGCGTCCCCGGCGGAAACATCCCTGCTCCCCCAGTACGCCACCACCCTGGCAGCCCGCGGCCGCGCCGTCCCGTGGCCCCCGGCCCGGAACGCGGGGTGCTGGTGCGGGGCGGGGACGGCCTACCGGGAGTGCCACGGGGCGTAGCGGCGCCGCCGGGTATTTCCCGAGGCGGTTGTCCCGAGGCGGTGAGCGGCACCCGGACGCAGGCGCCGCTCACCACCATCAGGAGGGGCACCCGGTTACTCAGCCAGCCCCAGCTGCTCTTCCTCGACCCGGGCCTCGGCGCGGGCCTCCTCGATATGGCGCTCCACCCGCTCCACAGGAAGCCTGGACCTCAGCGCCAGCAGATAGACGATCGCGGCGAGGACCAGGTTGACCAGGAAGCCCCAGCCGAGCCCGATGTAGCCCAGGCCGCCGTCGTAATCGCCCACCCAGCTGATGAGCGCCAGGCCCACCAACCACGGTGCCACCCAAGGCAACCCCGCCCGCCAGTCCAGCTTCGGGGCCCGGCCCTTGTCGGTGAGCTCGAAGACGGCCAGCAGAACGAAGCCGATGCCGATGGTCGCGAACAGCTTCCAGTTGGTGTTCCAGCCGGCCCAGTAGACGATCAGGTTCGCCGAGTACAGCCCGAGGAACGGAATCACATCGCCGCCAGGCACCCGGAACGGCCGGTTCCAGTCCGGAATCTGGCGCCGCATCGCAGCCAGCACGACCGGGCCTGAGCCGAAGGACAGCACCGTCGCCGAGGTGATGAACCCGACCAACTGCTGCCAGCTCGGGAAGGGCAGGAAGACGATCAGCCCCAGCACGAACGTGACGACCAGACTGATCATCGGCGCGCCCCGCGAGGTCGTCTTCGTCAGCGCCTTCGGCGCGTTCCCGTTCTGCCCCATGGCGTACGAGATACGGGCCGTGACCGTCGTGTAGACCAGTCCGGTGTCCGCAGGGGAGATCACCGCGTCGACATAGAGGATGTACGCCAGCCAGCCGAGCCCGATAGCACTGGAAATGGCCGCCAGCGGGCCGAAGTCGTTGGCGAACGTCAGGCTCAGCCAGCCGCCGGAGGACTTCAGATCGTGCCCCGGGACCGAGGCGATGAAGGCGATCTCAAGCAGGATGTAGATCACCCCGGTGACCAGCACCGAACCGATGACCGCGAACGGGACATTGCGCTTGGGGTTGTCCGTCTCACCCGCCAGCTCGACGCCCTGCCGGAAGCCGAGGAAGGAGAAGGTGATTCCAGCGGTCGAGATGGCCGTGAAAATACCCTTCATCCCACCCGGTGCGAACCCGCCGTACTCCGAGGCGGTGAAGTTCCGGCCGTGGAACGCCGTGACGGCGAAGGCGACGACCACCAGGATGATGACCGCCAGCTTCCACCACACCAGCGCATTGTTGACCCGGGCGAACCAGCGGATGCCGAAGTAGTTCAACGCCACGAAGAACGCCATCGCGATGACCGCGATCACATAGCCGAGCGTCGTCAGGGTGTGCGCCCCGCTTTTCGGATGGAACTCAGTGAAATCTGCCCATTTAGTGGCGTATTGAAGGGCACCTTCCACCTCGATGGGGGCCACGGTCGCCGCAGCGATCCAGTTGATCCACCCCATGGTGTAACTGGCGAACGACCCGAAGGAGATATGCGGAAAACGCACCACTCCACCGGATACCGGGAACATGGTCCCCAACTCGGCGAAACACAGCCCGATGAGCAGAATCATCACGGCGGCGATCGCCCAGGAGAAGATCGAAGCCGGCCCGGCCAGCTTGGCCGCATTGAGTGCACCGAAGAGCCAGCCGGATCCGATGATCGATCCCACACCGGCGAACAGCAGACTGATCCGGCCCATGTCTCGCCGCAGTCTTGGTTTCTCCGAGGCTTCGCTCGGGGAGTTGGATATATCAGCCATACGGCATCCCTTTGTCCCTGCGCCCCGGCCTGGCCGAGCCATCGGGTCCACGACTTCTCCCGCACAGCTACTCGATCGGGTCGGGACTGCCCTCCGGGGGCAACGCGACGGGAGACCATACATCAGCTCCGCACGCCGCTCACCGAGAGAGATCGGCATTCCTGTACGGCGCACGTACCCAGAAACCGGCGTGCAAGTCCGGTCAATTCCGAGCGTGTTCGATCGAGCTGTGACCTGTGGCCATCGCTTCCCGGTCAGCCGACACCACTCACGGTGATCTGGGCCTCGGGCCGGCGGAGCCGGCGCGCTGAGGCGATCATCACGGGGACCCTGAAGGCCCACGACGAACCGGACGCCGCCCATGCGGCCCTCACCAAGGGCGACGCTCGCACCCTGACTCACCCCGTCCTCCACTCCCTGCTTGCACGGAATGGGGCGAGCCAGCGCGAGCCGCGCTCAGCTACAGATCAGCGAACAATCCGGAGGGCTCAACTAGGCCCCAAGAGACAGCCATCGGCGAGCCCGCCCAGCCGTCTTCCGTCTGCCAGAGGGAAGCAATGCCCTCCGCCTCAAGGTACGTGGCATACGCCCCGATATCTTCCGTGAAGAGCCCCAACAGATGCGGTCGAGGCAGCTTGCTCTCTCCGTAGAGGAAGTAGCTGTACTCCTTGAGCTGGCCCACCGCCTCCCGGACCGCCTGAGTGACATTGCCCTTCCGCACCACCTTGGCCTCCACCAGCCACTCCTCCTGCGGCCCTTTCGGCTCACCGGCCAACTGCAACGTGACGTCCTTGGGATGAACACCCTGGTTCTTCGGGGCGAACCCGCGTGCTGCGACATAGGGCCCGAACTCGGCGATCAGGCGCTCATGGTCCTTGGATCTCATCGCTTCTCTAGCGGGGATCTTCACCTTGTACTCGCTGCTGTCTTTCGGCACGAAGCCGCCCAGCCCCCCGCTCTTGCTGTGACTGTCCCCTTTGAAGTTCAGGACGAGCCCATGGTCCGACCAGTCGATCTCCATGGCGCGTCCACTCGCCGAGACCCGCTGGAGGAGATTGGCGACGTGCTTGAGGTCCGCATGGAGAGCAGCGTCTGACGGCATTGCGCCGATCTCGTACCGACGTGCAGCAACGCTGGCGGCTTCGTAGGCCAACGGCCGGTCATTCGTCGAGCCGAAGAGCGGCCGGGCCTGCCAGCCATCCAGCAGGATGTCGGGGAGCGTGCTACGGAGCTCGACGGCTTTGCCCTCGAGGTAGGAGTAGAAGTCTCGCCTCTTCGAGAACTTGGGTTCCAACTCTGTGACGCCCTGCTGGAGCGTGAGCGTCACGGCTGACAGGTCCGCGCTGAAGATGAAGGCGACGTAGAGACCGGTCTTGGGGTCGTCGTTGATCACCGGGTCGAATACGCCGATCCAAGGGCAGGTACTGGCCGAGCCCTGCCCGCCGTACCCGCGGATGACGAACCCTTCCGGACACGACAGATCGGTCCGCTGGGCTACACCGCGCAAGACCAACTGGCCAGCTACGTCGGCGCCCGTGCCGGCCCCCTGGTCGTAGGTTCCAGCTACCTCGATGAGCAGTTCGCGCATAGTCACGATCGAAAGATATTCGAACATGTCTGTTTTTGCTAAAAGATTAGATCGCTCTCGACGCATCCAACGGTCTGAACTGATCGCCTTCCATCCGAGCCCGGTCGGTTGTCGGTGGCGCTTGGTAAAACGGACACAGTGATCGTCTGGCGAGAGGTGCCGCTATGCCCCATGAGTTCACCGATGCAGCACCGGCAGTTGGTCTGTACGAGACGCTGATCACACATCGGCTCCGGAAGCGGATCGTGGAGCTTGAGGCTGAGGGCTGGAGAGCCATCGACAGCCTGGTGGGCGAGGAGTCCTCACCACACGTCCTGTCGCGCCACATCGCCGAGATCGTGCGTCGAGTACTCCAGGGCCTCGCCTTTGAAGAGCAAGTCCTCGCGGTCAACCAGATTTTGAACTCCCTCAACACCATCGAAGGAGCTCGCGAGTGGATAGATCTCGTCGCCGAGGGGCCACGCCAACTCCTCGCGGTTGCCGAGCAAGAGACATCAGGCGTCTATGCGATCCGGCCGGCGACACCCCTGTCCGAGAGTGCGTTGATCACCAACTCCCCAGAGGACCCAAGTCTGGGATTCGAGCTACGTGCCGAGCTCGCTACAGCAGACCGTGTTGATCTGCTCTGCGCCTTCGTACGCTGGACCGGGCTCCGGGTGCTAGAGCAGGCGATGCAGACCGCGCACCACCGCGGGGTTCCTCTCCGTGTGATCACGACCACCTACATCGGCGCCACAGAGCGCAAGGCCCTCGACCGCTTGGTGCAGCGGTACCACGCACAGGTGAAGATCAGCTACGAACTGCGTTCAACACGCCTCCACGCCAAAGCCTGGCTCTTCCGCCGCAACAGCGGATACGACACTGCGTACGTTGGAAGCTCGAACCTCTCCAAGGCCGCTCTGCTCGACGGCCTGGAATGGAACGTACGGCTGTCCTCCGTCTCCACGCCGGACGTGCTAAGGAAATTTGAAGCGACCTTCGACTCCTACTGGAGCGACCCAAGTTTCGAGTCATACGATCCCGAACGAGACGCGCAGCGTCTTGACGAGGCTCTTGGTCTGGCAAGTAAGGGGACGCCGAGGTCAGGCGGCTCTGAGATCACGCTGTCCACGCGCGAAGTGACCGCGTACCCACATCAACGGGACATGCTGGAACGCCTACAGGTGGAACGAGACATTCACGGCCGCAAGCACAATCTCCTGGTAGCAGCCACCGGTACGGGAAAGACCGTTATGGCGGCTCTCGACTACAAGGCGCTACGTACTGAAGCAGGAAAAGATCTTCGTCTTCTTTTCGTGGCTCATCGCAAAGAGATTCTTCAACAGTCATTGCGGACGTACCAGAACGTTCTTGTTGATGCCAACTTCGGAGAGGAGCTACATGGTGGAGAAATCCCCGAGCGCTGGTCTCATGTCTTCGCCAGCGTACAGTCACTTAATACGCGAATGCTCGATCAACTCAACCCGAACCACTTCGATGTGATCGTGATCGATGAGTTCCACCATGGAACTTCACCGACGTATCGGAAAATCCTTGACCACTTCATCCCGAAGCAACTGCTAGGACTGACGGCAACGCCGGAGCGGATGGACGGAAAGAACATTCAGGATGAGTTTTTCGACGGTCGGATCGCCGCCGAGATGCGCCTCTGGGAGGCCCTTGAGAACGGCCTGCTCTGCCCCTTCCATTACTTCGGCATCAGCGACAACACCGACCTAAGTGCCATCGAATGGAAGCGTGGAGCCTACGACTCCGCGGCCTTGAGTAATGTCCTCACCGGCAATGACGCACGAGCCCGCCTGGTAGTGCAGGCCGTGGAGGAGAAGATCACAAGCCTGGCCACCATGCGAGCACTTGGATTCTGTGTCTCAGTGGCCCACGCGCACTTCATGGCCGAGTACTTCCGCACTGCTGGGCTCAACGCCGTGGCCATCTCCGGAGAAACCCCATCCGAGCAACGTAGACAGGCCCTCGCCGAGCTCAGTGCTGGAAAGCTTCAGGTGATCTTCTCGGTCGATCTCTTCAATGAAGGGCTCGACATACCCAGCGTGGATACACTTCTCCTCCTCAGGCCGACCTCCAGTGCGACCGTCTTCCTCCAACAGCTGGGCCGGGGGCTCCGCCACTACGAGAACAAGTCCGTGCTGACCGTGCTGGACTTCATTGGTCAGCATCGCAAGGAATTTCGCTTTGAGAATCAGTTTCGTGCACTTACGAATCTGAGTCGCAAACGCCTCCTGGATAACATCGCAGACGACTTCCCTCAGCTCCCTTCTGGCTGCCAGATCATGCTTGAAGAGAAGGCTAAGGCGACGATCATCTCCAACATCAAGGATCAGATCGGCGTCAACGTCACCACGCTTGCGCGCGAGGTATCCGCCTACGCTGAACCGCTCATCGCTCGCTATCTGGAAGAGAGCGGGCGAGAAATTAAGGAGCTCTACAAAGGGAACGGAAACTCTTGGACAGGAATTTTGCGCCGCGCAGGTCTCATGACGAGGGAGGGAGTAGAAGGAGAGTCAGCCCTCCTCAAGCGCGTGCCCGCCTTTCTGCACGTAGATGACCAACTGCGGGTCGCGGAGTACAAGCGCCTCCTCCAGGATGATGCTCCGCGATACGACGAACTCAGTGAACAGGGCCAGGCGTACGCTCGCATGCTCTTCTTCCAGCTCTGGCCGCTGGGAGGCACCACACGCAAAGGGTTCACAAGCTACGACGAAGGCTTCGACACCCTTCGCAGTCAGTCCGCATTTCGCAGCGAGGTACGGCAAGTGCTGGACTACAACCTGGACCACACCGAACACATCCCCGTTCCGCTCCTGGGCGACCACGCCGGCCTACCACTCGCCGTCCACGCCTCGTACAGCCGCGAGGAGATCTTGCCAGCGCTCGGCCAATCATTCGTCGGTGGCTTCATGCCGGGAGACTTCCGAGAGGGGGTGAAGTGGTGCGAGTCCACCCAGACCGATGCTCTCCTCATCACCATCGATAAGGATGAGAAGGACTTCTCGCCGCAGACTCGTTACCGCGATTACGCATTGAGTGAGACCCGTTTTCACTGGGAATCGCAGAACCAGACCTCTGACACATCTCCGACGGGGGTCCGTTATCAGAATCACGTGGCGAACGGCAGCCACGTACTGCTCTTCGCCCGCCGCTACAAGAGCACCGACATCGGCGGAGCCCAACCGTGGATGCTGCTCGGTCCAGCCACCTATGTGGAACATAGGGGAAGCCGTCCAATGGCGATCACCTGGGACCTCAAACACACGATTCCGGCCGACGTCTGGTCGTACTCGATGATCGCCGCTGGGTAGTTAGATAGCGACGCACGCGAGTACACCCGAGCGTTCGACAGGCCGCGGGAGGGTGATAGGTGGCCCGGTGCGGGAAGGTGTAGGCCCCGAGGACCTACAGCGATGGGCTCCTCGGTCCGTACGTATGTGAGATGAAGGAGACGATCCAGTTGCCCTTCGCCCAGGAGAATCCAGAAGACCAGGCGTTTCTTGAGAGGGCCATCGCTCTCTCGCGGCTTTCGCTGGACGACGAGGGGAAAGGCCCCTTCGGGGCCGTCGTGGTCGTGGGCGGTGAGGTGGTGGGCGAAGGGGCCAACTCCATCGTGGAGTGCAATGACCCGACCGCGCACGCCGAAGTCATGGCGCTGCGCTCTGCGGGCAGGGCGCTCGGCCGCCATCTCATGGAGGATGCCGTCCTCTATGCGAGCAGTGAGCCCTGTCCGATGTGTCTGGTCGCCTGCTACTGGGCCCGGATCCCGCGTCTGGTGTACGGGGCCAACAGTCGCGATGCCGCAGTCAATGGGTTCGAGGACCTGCGGTACTACCGTGAGTTGACACTGCCGAACGAGGACCGGGCCCTCTTGGACGAGGTTCCGGTCGGCGGAGATCTGCACGCGAACGCGGCCGTGACCCTCGCCCAGTGGGCAGCTCAGTCGCCGGATGAGGTCGTGCCCAAGTTCTGACCTTGCCTGTTCCGGCCTTGCCTGTTCCGACCTATGCCTGTTCTGACCTGTGCCTGGTTTCCGGGCCGCGTGCAGGTTCTAGTCCGGCAGCCCGGCAGCCCGCTCTTCGCTACGGCAGTCCGGGCCCGCCCGTCGGGGCTGCTTCAGCCGCCGGATGGTCCGGCCAGTTGACGGCGTACGTCTGGTCCCGTCCGGTGCTGATCCGGGCGTAGCGAAGCAGTTCGCGGACGATGCCGGCGTTGCCCATGGCCCAGCCCGGTCGTGGTGCGAGCGTGCTCGGGGTCGCCCGGTGTTCGGTGTTCGACCAGTGCGCCCCGTGCGCGTCCTCGGTCGCCCTCGAAGCCAGGTCTGCGACGAGGACATGCGCGAAGTCCAGTCCGTCGCCGTGTTCGACGTGCCGGTCGCACGCCAGCGCCAGTACCCCTGCCGTACCGCAGCAGCAGCCGTTGTTGTCCCAGAAGCCGGGGCGCAGCCGCTGCGGGATCCCCGAGTGGGTGACCGTGTGCCAGCACTGGGTCGCGAGTCCCGACCAGGCCGGGTCCTGGAGAGCGGCCCCCAGGAGTCTGAAGGTCCGGGCGTCGCCGGTCGGGCCGTGGCACCAGCCGTAGCTGAAGCGCTCGGTGCGGTCCGGGACGTGCTGCGGGTCGGAGTGCGGGGCCAGGAATCCGGTGGGGCCGGCCTCGTTGCGGGCCGCCACGTCCGATGCGCCGGCCACGGCCAGCTCGGTCAGGTCGGGGCGGGCGGCGGCTCGTCCCACGGCGGCCAGTGCGTACGCGATGCCCAGCGTGCCGTGCGAGAGGTGGTGGAATCTGGCCGGTGCGCCGGTCTTCGACTCCCACTGCACGCCGTTCGGGGTCCGTTCCGCGGTACGGAGGTAGGGCTCCACCGCGCGTACGGCCAGCTCGGTGTCGCCGGTGGCGAGTGCGCCCAGGGCGATGCCGGCGTTGCCGATGAGCAGGTCGAACCAGGTGTCGTGCCAGCGCGTCCCGTCGAACCGGTCGCGTACGCGTTCCATCGCGCCGTCCGCTGCGGCGCCCGCAGCCGTGTCGCCCAGCAGCTCGTGGACCGCGCGCAGGGCGACGGCCATGCCCGTCAGACCGATGTACAGGGAGCTGGCGTCCCACTCCTGGACGGTTTCCGCGAGCGTACGGGCGGCCCGCACGGCGGCATCCCCGTACCGGTCGTCCCCGAAGTGGGCCCGGCCTTCGAGCAGGGCCGGGATGATCCCCGCGGTACCGCTGTAGAGGGTGGGGTCCAGCTCCTCGTCCGTCGCGGTATCCGCCCACGCCAGGCCGGTTCCGGTGTCGCGGGCTGTGGCGAGGAGCCAGTCCAGACCCTTCTTGGCCAGGGGCTCGACGTCCGTGAGTTGTGCTGTCTCTGTCGTCACCGGGTCAGCGTCGCACGGTGCGTCCCTGCCGCCAAGGTTCCTTCGGGCGACGGCTATTCGGTACGGAGTGGGCCCCGGTGCCGGGTTCGCGCCGCCATGCGGCCCGTGCGGTGCCGGTTCAGCGGCGCGCTTGCCGCCGTGGCACCATCGGCTGCATGCAGTACCGGTATGCGACCGAGGCCGATGTACCCTCCATGGCCGCGCTCTTCGCGGCCAACCATCGAGACGCTCTCAGCGAGCGCCAACGCTCCGAGCAGGGCTTTGTGCAGGGCAGCTTCGGCGCTGACGCCCTGCTCGCGATGGTCCGGAGCGGGAGCCTCTTCGTGGCGGACCCGGCGGCCACCGCTGGTGCGGCGGACTCGTCGAGTGGGGAGAGCGAAAGCCGGAGCAGTGCCCCGGGGCGAGTGGCCGGTCTGCTCGCGCTGTCCGCTCCCGAGAGCGTGTCCGCGCCGCCGCCCCCGGTCCGTGCGTTGCTCGACGCCCAGGACTCGCTGCGTTGGCAGGGGCAGCCCTTGAGCGAGTCACGGTGGCTGCTGTACGGGCCGGTCGTGGTCGACACCGCTTTCCGGGGGCAGGGCGTCGCCAAGGGGCTGTTCACCATGGCGGTCGAGTCGGCGTGGGGACGGGCGGATGCCGTGGTGGCCTTCATCGAGGCCGACAACCGGCCGTCGTGGCGAGTACATGTCGACGGGTTCGGTATGCGTCCGCTCGGTGAGTACGTCGCGGGCGGGCGTACGTACCACGCGATCGCCGCACCGGCGCGGGAAGCGGCCCGGTAGGTCAGCCGACGCCTCCGAGCTGTCGTACGCGTGCCGTGCACCGTCGCCTGACCGGGGACGGAGAGACAACCGTGGACAGCGAACCTGCCCTGGACGGTTGGCCCGTGAAGCGCGATACGGAGGCACGATATGGCGGTGAACCAGGTGAACATCAGTGACCAGGACCGCCGGCTCCTCGGAGTCTGGGCCGCCGACTGCGCGGAGCGGGTGCTCCGGTTGTTCGAGGCGGAGGCTCCTCACGACATCCGCCCCCGCGAGGCGATCGAGGGCATACGGGCCTTCGCGCGCGGGGAGCAGAGGAAAGGGCAACTACGTCCTCTCGCCTATGCGGCGCTCGCAGCCGCACGCGAGGTCCGCGCTCCAGCAGCCACAGCTGCCGCGCGCGCCGCGGGTTATGCGGCGGCGGCCCCCTACATCCACCCGTTGGCAACCCCTCACCAGGCGAAACACGCCCTCGCGCCTGCCATGTATGTGGCGCTCGCCCGTGAACTCGCGGTCGACCACGACATCGGCACGGGCATCAACCCCGGTGACGAGGAGGCTCGTTGGGCGATCGGGCACGCCCCGGAGGCCATTCGCGGGCTCCTACGGCAGATGCCGGCCTTCCCCCCTGGCCGCAGCAGGCTGGACGCGCTCCGCCACCAACTCGACTCGGCCCTGCGCCTCTGATGGAACAGGCCTTCCTGCCCTGAGCCGCTTGTGGTGCTCCACCGCATCCGGTTGCGCTCTCTCAGTGCGCGCTCCCGCGCCACCGGGCGGGGGATCGACTTCCCGATCCTTCGGACCGGCACCGTGCGGGACGGCCGTATCAGAGCGAGGTCCGGCCGTTCTACTGGGATAAGGCGGCCGTTGCGGAGGCGTGTGCATAGCTCTGCGACGCCACCCCGCCACCGCCCTCCCGATGCGCGCGGTTAGCCTCGTTCTCATGGCAAAGATTCCCGCAGCAGCCGTAGCAGCCTCCGGTCTCGTCGGCGGTTTCGCCGTGGCCCGCTGGACCAGGAAGCGTCCCCTGGGCGGTGTCGCGCTCGCCGCCGCCGGGGCGGTCGCCGCCCGGCAGTGGCAGCAGGAGGCCGGTACGGGCAGGGCCGCCGCGCTCACCGGTGTCTACCTTGCCGCGTTCGGCGGGTCCCATCCGCTCGCGAAGAAGATCGGTGCCTGGCCGGCCGTGTTCTCCGTGGCGGGGGCAGTCGCCGTGGCCTCGACCGCGGTCGCACGCCGGGCGTAGACCGGCGCAGGCCCGGCACAGGCGTAGCCGGAGGCACGGGCACAGGCGTAGCCACAGGCACAGGCCGGGCGTGGGGAGACTCGGCGCCCCGCGTGGCGACCCGGCCCCGGGCGGTCGGCCCCAGCCGCCCCCTCGGCATCCCGCACCCGGCATCCGGCATTTGGCATCCGGCATCCGCCCCGGTCGTCCGGCATCCAGCACCCGGCACCCACCCCGGTCGTCCGGCATCCGGAGTCCACCCAAGTCATCCGGTATCTGGTATCCGGTATCCGCTAACCCCCCAGCGCGTGCGACACCGTATAGATCGCCAGGCCCGCGAGCGCGCCGACCACTGTGCCGTTGATTCTGATGAACTGCAGGTCACGGCCGATGTGCGCCTCGATCTTGCGGGAGGTCTGTTCGCCGTCCCAGCCGGCGACCGTGTCCGAGATCAGCGAGGTGATCTCGCTGCGGTACGTCGTCACCACGTACACCGCCGCGTCCTCCAGCCACCCGTCCAGCTTCCGCTGCAGGCGGGAGTCGGTCGCCAGGCGGGCGCCCAGGGACAGCAGGGAGGCGCGGGCGCGTAGGCGCAGTTCGCTCTGTTCGTCCTCCGCGGCCGAGATGACCATGGTGCGGACCGAGGACCAGGCCGACGCGATGACGTCCTGCACCTCGGCGCGGCCCACCAGGTCCGATTTGAGGCGCTCCACCCGGGCCCGGGTGTCGGTGTCCGACTGGAGGTCGGACGCGAAGTCCACCAGGAAGCGGTCGAGGGCGCCGCGTGCCGGGTGCTCGGGCATGTCGCGCATCTCCGTGACGAAGCGCAGCAGCTCCTTGTAGACGCGGTCGCCGATCCGCTTGTCCACGAACCGCGGCGTCCACCCCGGCGCCCCGCCCTGTACGGCGTCCATCACCGAGTCGGAGTGCACGGTCAGCCAGTCGTGGGCCCGGACGCAGACCAGGTCGACGACCCGCCGGTGCCCGCCGTCCGCGACGACCTTCTCCAGCATCTTCCCTATGCCGGGCGCGACCTCGGCGGCCTCCGCCCGGCGCGTGATCGCCTCACCGACCACCGCCTGGACGTCCGAGTCGCGCAGCACGGTCAGCGCACCGCGCAGCGCGGTCGACAGCTCCGCCGTCACCCGGTCGGCGTGTTCCGGTTCCGCGAGCCAGTTTCCGAGCCGCCCGCCGATGCCCACGGCCCGCAGTCTGGCCCGTACGACAGATTCCGACAGAAAATTTTCGCCAACAAAGGAACCAAGTGACTCACCCAGCTGGTCTTTCTTGTTGGGGATGATCGCGGTATGAGGGATGGGGAGGCCAAGTGGTCGGCGGAACAGTGCCGTCACGGCGAACCAGTCGGCCAGCGCGCCCACCATGCCCGCCTCGGCGGCCGCCGCGACGTACCCGGCCCACGACCCGCCCCCGGTGTGCGAGGCCCAAGTGGCGAGTACGAAAATGAGAGCGACCAGAAGGAGAAGTCCGGTGGCCGTCGTCTTCATCCGGCGGACCCCGCGCCGTTTCTCCTCGTCGGCCGCGCTGTAGGCAACGGAGCCCAGCGGCGCGGTGCCCGTGACGTCCTCCGTCCCAGGTCCGGCCCCGGATCCTGTCTCCCTGCCTGTACGTTCCATCAGCTCCGCCTGCTCCGCCCGTTCCTGCACTTGTACCGCCCCCGTACGTATTGTCCCTGCCTGAGCTACTCCTGGGACGCGCGTCGAGTTCCCGAGGAGAAAGACCGCCCATGACCAGGCGCCGTGGTTACGCCCTGCTCGCCACGCTTGCGGCAGTGGTGACGCTCGTTTCCGTTGGCATCTTCGCCATGGTGAGAACCCCGGCCACGACGGTCTCCGCCGGGACCCCGTCGCGGGTCTCGTCGGGCGTTCCCGCCTCCGGCAACTGGACGGGTACGTGGTCGGCGGCGCCCGTCGGGCCCGAGCCGGGTACGCCGCACGGTCTCCCCGGGAGCACCATCCGTAACGTCGTGCACACCAGCATCGGCGGATCGCTGACCCGGATCACCCTCTCCAACCTCTTCGGCACCCAGCCGCTGAAGGTCACAGAGGCGTCCGTGTCGGCCGACGGCTCCGTCCAGGCCGTGACGTTCGACGGGCGCCACTACGTCACGATCCCGGCCGGTGGACAGACCATCAGCGACGCGGCCCGGATCCGGATCCCCAGCAACGGCAATGTGACGGTCTCCTTCACCACCCCGTCGCCGAGCGGCCCAGTCACGTACCACCCGCACGCCCGGCAGGTCTCGTACGCCAGCTTCGGCAGCCACACCGTCGAGACGCCCTACTGGCGCTATCTGACCGCCGTGGACGTCCTCACCCATGAGGCCCGCGGCTCGGTCGTGGTCTTCGGCGACTCCATCACCGACGGCATCACCTCCACCGCGGACACCAACCAGCGGTGGACGGATGTGCTCGCCGCCCGGCTCGAAGGCCACTACGGGGTACTGAACGAGGGCATCAGCGGCAACCGCGTACTGCTCCCCGGCAAGGGGCAGAGCGGGCTCGACCGATTCGACCGCGATGTGCTCGGGCGCTCCGGTGTGAAGTCGGTCGTCATCGAACTCGGCATCAACGACATCCTGCGGCTGCCGCACAACGTGAGCGCGCGGCAGATCACGGACGGCCTGCGCAAGCTGGCCCAGGAGGCACGGGCCCGCGGGCTGCACGTGGTCGGCTCGACGCTGATGCCGTTCGGCGGTCACCTCGGCGTGACCCCGCAGCTGGAGGCCGTACGCCAGCAGGTCAACGCGACCATCAGGGCGGGCGGCGTCTACGACTCGGTGGTCGACTTCGACAAGGCGCTGCGCGACCCGTACGCCCCGGGCAGGCTCCGGCCCCAGTACGACTCGGGCGACCATCTGCACCCGAGCGACGCCGGTTACCGCGTGATGGCGATGGCCCTGGACCTGGACTCCCTGGCCAAGTCCGCCCCGGCCCGCGCCTGACCGGGGCTGTTGCGGCCCGGTGTGAGCCTGACCAGGCCGACCCGGGGTGCGTCGCCGCGGCGCCTGCCGGAGGGGCCCCGCACCGCACCGCACCGCCCTCAGCGGGTCTACCGGAAGTCGCGGTCCGCGTACATCTTCGCGATGACGGCCTCGATGTCGGGTTCCCGTACCGCGAGGTCGACCAGTGGGTACGCGGCGGCGAGGTCCGCGACGAGCGGGGCCGCCGAGGCCGACGCCGGAAAGGCGAGCCACTGCCTCGGGCCCTCCACCCGGACGTTGCGCGCCGCCGGGATGTCGATCGGCGGCATTTCCCGCGCCAGGTCCACCACCAGGGTCCGCTCGCTCTCGCCCACCTCGTGCAGCCCCGCCAGCGCGCCGTCGTACATCAGCCGGCCGTGGTCGATGACCATCACCCGCTTGCAGAGCTGCTCGATGTCGGTCAGGTCGTGCGTGGTGAGCAGGACCGTGGTGCCGCGCTCGGCGTTCAGGTCCCGCAGGAAGCCGCGGACCTTGGCCTTGGAGACGACGTCGAGGCCGATCGTCGGCTCGTCCAGATAGAGGACCTCCGGGTCGTGCAGCAGGGCCGCCGCGATGTCGCCGCGCATCCGCTGGCCGAGCGAGAGCTGACGTACGGGGACGTCCAGCAGCTCCGCGAGGTCGAGCAGTTCCACACAGCGGTCCAGGTTCTCGCGGAACCGGGCGTCGGGGATGCGGTACATCCGGTGGGCCAGCCGGTACGAGTCACGCAGCGGCAGGTCCCACCAGAGCGTGGTGCGCTGGCCGAAGACCACCCCGATGCGCTGCGCGAGCTTCGTCCGCTCGCGGGAGGGGTCGAGGCCGGCGACCCGGATGTGCCCGGCGCTGGGGGTGAGGATGCCCGTGAGCATCTTGATGGTGGTGGACTTGCCCGCGCCGTTCGGCCCGATGTATCCGACCATCTCGCCCCGGGCGACCCGGAAGCTGATGCCGTCGACGGCGCGGACCTGGTGCTTCTCCCGGCGGAGCAGCCCGGACTTGCGGTGTACGTCGAAGACCTTCTCCAGGGCTTCGAGTTCGATGAAGCCGGCATCCGTGCTGGTCACTGCGGTTCAACTCCCGTCGTGCGCTCCCGTACCGGCTCCGCGTGGCGTGGAGGCGGAAGAGCCATCATGCCCGGGGACGCGGTCGCGGGCACGGGGCTTTTCGGCGGGATCGCACAGGTGACACGGCAGGCACCGCACGCCGTGCTCCTGCTGCCCCGCTGTACAGGGGAAGGGCCGGGGGAAGTCCGGGGGAAAGTCCAGGGACGTGCGACTCGCTTGAGCGTCGATCCTCCTGTCGCCTGATATGACATTTCCCCATCGGTGCGCTCCTGCTCCCGTAGCGGGCGCGGCGACCGGTGGACATTCCGCGCTCGGACCCCGCGCCGCGACGGCGCCTCACACGACAGTCGAGGGACACCATGGGCTGGACACTCACGCGCCGGGCGACCGCGTCAGCGGCTGTCGCCGGAGCGATCGCCATCGTCACGACGGTGCTGCCGCCGGCCCAGGCCGGCACCCCCGCCCCGCCCGCGCGGACCTCCGCGACCGTGGCGGCGGGACGGTCCGCTTCGCCTGCGCCCCGTCCCCCTCAGCTCCCCCGGGACTTCCGGGGGAAGGGCAAGTGGGTGGTCCGGGACCTGGGCATCACGGTCCCGTTCACCTGGGAGGGGCGGAACGGCGACAGCCAGATGGTCGCGGGCGGCCCGCAGTACCCGATCTGGTTCACCAACCTGATCCACCACGGCACGCTCTACACGCTGACCTACAAATGGCCCGGTCTGACCGACCACTCGTGCTCGCGGATCCCGGGCTTCGGCCTCGACCAGTTGAACCAGGCGTTCCGGGGCTCACGGTTCGTCGGGCGGGAGATTCTCCAGGGGAACCCGGACCGGCAGGTGAACCACTGGAGGGTCGGGGTCGTCCTGCCGAAGCGGCCGCCGGGGAAGTTCCTGCGCTTCCCCCTCGCACTGGGCGACATCTATGTCGACCAGAAGGACCGGAGTACGTTCTGGCAGGTGCTGCAGTTCGGCGTCCAGAACCTCTATGACCCGAAGCTGGACGAGTGGCTGGTGATGAAGACGTTCCAGCACAAGCCCGGTACGGTCACGCTCCCCCGGCGCTGCGCCCGCTGACCGCACCGGCGGCGTGGCATCCGCTCCGCTCGCGCCACACAAGTAGCCGCAGCGGGATGAGACTTCACGGTGGGCCGGGGGCCGTCGGTGCGCGTCAGAATTCCTGTTCGATCAGCATGTCTCTGGATAGGGTTGGCGGTTCCGGTGCACAAGGTGCACCCACCCCCAGCACGCCCACGGAGGCACATACACATGAGACCGAACCGCGCCGCGCTCCTCGTCGCCGCCACCGCCCTGACGCCCGCCCTCCTTCTCACCGCCCCGGCCTTCGCCGCCGCTCCGGCGGCACCGTCCGCAGCCACGTCGGCGGTCACGGCCGCCGGGTCCGGCACCCCGGTGGACGAGATGACGGAGGCCGAACTGCGCGCCGCGATAGGCGACATCCTGGCGGAGAACAGCGGCAGGGCGGTCGTCCGAGAAGCCAATGAGGCTCTCAACGGCACCGTGGCGGACATGCGCGCGTTCCTGGAAACCGGGTACCGGCAGGCGCAGTTCGAGGACGACCGGGTCGCCATCGTCCGTCTCCTCGACACGGCGACGAAGAACGGCGACAGGGCAGTCATCAAGGGCTGCAACACCGCACTCGACGCAGGCGACCCCGATGCGGCACGCGCCTTCCGGACGACCGGGTACCGGCTCGCCCAGGCCGAGGACGACGCCGTCTACATCTCCCGGATGCTCGCGGACCCGAACATCAGCGACTCGCTGCGCGCCGCCGCCAACAAGGCCCTCGACGACGGCTCCCCGGAGGCCCTGCGCCACTTCCGGCTGACCGGGCAGTACGAGGTGGCTGGCTAGCCGGAGCCTGTCGTCCGGATCGGGTCGGGTCGAGTCGGGTCGGGCTCGCGGGGTCCGGCCTGATCCGGCGGGGGGAATGGCGGGTATGCCCCGGACCAGCGGCAGCAGTGCCTGGCTGTCGTGGACGTTCGCGCCGGAGACACCGAGGGCCGGAGGCAGGCCCTGCGCGTCGGACAAAATGTGGAGCTTGCTGCCCTTCTTGCCCCTGCTGACGGGAAGCAAACGAAGACAGCAACGGCGCGACGGGCGACCAGAGTTCGTCAGGAACCAACCGCTGCGACAGACCAACACCCATGGCATGGCATCATGCCTGAGCCGAGGCACGGTAGTTGTCACCGGCAGCACGTGGTGACCTGCGTTCTTGGTCGGGTGAAGCACGGTGATTGTCACCAGATCGGCGCGCTGCCTGCCACCGGTGGCTGTGCAGGTCTCTACGGATGTCGTGCCGCGATGGAAGCGGGAGTCCACTACGCGCCGCGCCCAAGATCAATGTCACTGAAAGGGAGTCACTGCGATTGCAGCTCCGCCGGCGGCGCTGCCACTTGTGGTGACATCCGGTCTCGTCGCGGTTCGTGGTCAGAGCAACCAAGTGACATCCGTCGACGTGTCGAAACGACTCCCGCTGAGACCTCAATAGCCAAGCAGCAGCGTGCGAAGCGTGACGGTTGCCACCGGCTCCGACGCTCAGCCGTCTCGCAGTTCGCCGGGATGACGCACCAGTGCCGGATCTCCTGAACCGGTTGGAATGGCACCGACTGCTTACGCCAGGTTTCAGTTGTCTCTGGCGGAGCAGCGGGGTCGGCCGCCAAGGCCGGCGGGGGACGCGGTGCCCGAGAGGTACCGGTCGAGCATCTCACGGCGCTGAGCGATCTGCTGCTCTTGGCGGGCGAGTTCGTCGCGGACCTGCCGGACGCGGGCCAGGAGTTGCGTGCACTCGCCTGCGGACGGTGTCGTTCCGGTGCAGGGGAGGATGCCCCGGATGATCTGAGAGGGCAGTCCCGCGCGGTAAAGGTCCTGGATGAAGGCGACCTGGCGTACGGCTTCCTCACCGTACTCCCGGTACCCGTTGGGGCGGCGGTCACTGGAGAGCAGCCCTTGGTCCTCGTAGTACCGGAGTGAACGGGCGCTGGCCCCGGTGGCCCTGCTGAGTTCTCCGATGCGCACTCCGTCTCCTCCACCGATCCAAGCTTGACATTCACGTTAATGTCAGAGTTTACCGTTCTGCGCATGAAGAGAAAAGAAGAGACGCGGCGGCGAACTGCGGTCGTGACCGGCGCCGCGACAGGCATCGGGGCCGCGATCACCGAGCGGCTGGCCGGGCAGGGCATGCACTTGGTCCTGGTCGCACGGGACGGCGCACGCCTGGAGGCAGCAGCCGAGCGGCTGCGCGCCGAGCACGGGAGCCAGGTGTCGACGCTCGTGCTGGACCTGTCACGCCAGGGCGCTCCTTCCCGGCTGGCCGAGTGGCTGGCGGGCTCGGGAACCGAGGTCGACGTACTGGTCAACAATGCCGGCGTCAGCCTGATGGGGCCGGTCGCCGACATCGATCCCGCGCGCGTGCGGGGCCTGGTCGACCTCAATGCCGGAGCGGTGGCGGAGCTGACGGCGCTCCTGCTTCCCGCCATGGTCGCGCGGGGGTCGGGGGCGATCGTCAACATCGCGAGCACCGGTGCGTACGTGCCCGCTCCGTATGTGGCCGCCTACGCGGCCTCGAAGGCGTTCGTGCTGTCCTTCACCCAGGCGGTGTGGGCCGAGACGAGGGCGACGGGGGTACGGGTGGTGGCGGTCAGCCCCGGTCCGACCGACACTGCGATGAACACACGGCGCATGCCGGGCAAGCGCGGGCCCGGTTCCGTCGCGGACACCGTCATGTCCGCCTTGCGCGGCCGGGGCCCGACAGTCATCGACGGCCGTCTCAACACTTTCCAGACCTTCGTCTTCGGGCGCCTGCTGCCCGCGTCAGCGGCTGCCCGGATCGCGGAGCGATCCCTGCGCAAGGCGGCGCTCGGCAACTGAAGCCCCGCGCCCGCCCCGAATCCATGGCGCCCCATCAGGAAGCGCACGGTGGCAGACACCCCGGCCAACAGCACTCCGAGCCAAGCTCTGACGCGAAGTGACAACAAGCCTGCCTTGGTGACACCTATCGCGCCTCGGCTCAATGCCGCATCAACCTCACACCACGTGAGACAAGCTCTAAGTCACGGGCACTCATCATGGACGCGATAAAGGAAATGGAATAAGACCATGACGTCGTAAATCGAGTCAGCTTCCGCAACGAGACTGGACGGGGTCAAGTCCTCGAACGGTAGACACCATCCTCGGCCAGGGCCCCCAGGATCGGTTTGCCGTACAGCAGACGGTCCGGGTGGAAGTTGAGGGTCACCCGCAGCGTCGGGTCCACAGGAGGACCGGACGCCAGTTCCGCGGCACGCCGAAGGGCCCGCTCCTGTGCTGTACAAGAGGCTGCGAAGCTCATCCGCACAGTGTTTCCCAGCTCGATCCACGAGGGCATGTGATTTGTCCACCGGCAGCTTGTCCCGGCGTCACGAGACGTCGACCACCCATTAAGTCGACCACCCATTGAGTCGGGTAGCCGGGTCACGTTGCCGTGACTCGGCTACCCGACTCAGCCGCGCGTCGATACTCAACTCCGGCCGCGTCGGCTCCGGTAGGCCGCGACGCTGGCCCGGTGCGCGCAGGTGCGGGTGCAGAACTGCTTCGAGCCGTTGCGTGAGAGGTCCACGAAGGTGCCGCGGCATGCCTGTCCGGCACACATGCCGAGTCGGGCCGGCCCGAGCGCCGCGATCACGGAGGCGAGCGCGCCGAGCGTGGTCGTGGCGAGGTGCGCGGAACAGCGATCGGTGTCCGAGACGGCCTCCGTCCACCAGCGGTCGTGGTCGTTGCGCAGAACCAGGGTGGCGCGGCTTCGACGCAGCTCGTCATTGATCAGGACAGCGGTTCCGGCTGGGTCGGCGGCCGCTTGTTCCAGCACGGCACGCACCGTCGCGCGCACCGCTCGGACCTCTGCCAGATCGGTGCGGTTGATCCGTGACCGTGGATCAGGGCGTGGTGTTCCGGCCGTACTCGCCCGCTCGGCCGGTCCGATGCCGGGATGGCCGGCGAGGAAATCCCGGAGTTGCGCCACGGTCCCGAGCGCGTCCTCGCCCTTGACCGGCTTCAGGGTGTTGGCCAGGTCGACGGCCGTCTGGACAGCCGACGAGTCGTAACACGCGTCAATCATTTGACGTGTCTCCACTTCACTCATACGGTGACACTCATCATACGCTTCACGTGTCACACGATCCGGTGAGGAGAGGATGGTGTCGCAGGCGGTCACGCTCGGGAGATCAGGCGGCGGAGGGTCGGGACGCCCCACGGACGGGCGTCGACTCGGACTGGTCCTGGGCATGTTGGTGCTGCCGATGTACGTGGCTCTGGGGGCACCCGCGGTGGCTCTGCCCGCCGTCGGCCGGGCGCTCGGGGTGCCGTTCGGGGCGACGGCCTGGATCCTCGCCGCGTGGTCGCTCACGTCCGCGCTCGCCATGCCGGTCGCGGGCCGACTGCTGTCGCGGTGGGGCCCGTTCCACCTTCTCGTCGCCGGCGTCACGGGGCTCGTCGCGGGCTCCGCGCTCGCGGGGGCCGGGCCGACTCTGGCCGTCGTGATCGTCGGTCGGCTCATCGGTGGCGCAGGTGCGGGCGTGACCGTGGTCGCCGTTTTCGCCGTGGCCACTGCCCTGCCCGGTCGGGAGCGGACCCGCGCGCTGGGCATCGTCGCCGCCGCCAGCGCGACGGCATCGGGCTGCGGAACGCTGCTGGGCGGAACGGTCACCGCATGGCTGGGATGGCGTGCCGTGCTCGCGATCCCGGCGCTCGCGCTGCCTCTCCTGCTGGCCGCGATGCCGAGCAGGCGCTTGCTGACGCGGACCGGTGCCGACGGGCCGGACGACCGGGCCGAACCATTCGACTTCCTGGGCGCGGCCGTCCTTTCGGTACTCGCCGGGTCGGTGATCACGTTGCTGCAGGCGCACTCGGTCGGCCTGCCCGCTCCGGTCACGTGCGTCGTGGCCGCCGCCGGGGTGCTGGCCGCTGCCGGCCTCAGGTGGTGTGTCCGACGCAGGCCCGACGGGTTCGTACCTCGGAGGGTGATCGCGGTCCGCGGCTTCCCGGCGCTCGGCCTCATCGGCGGCGCGGTCTTCGCCGGCTACTACGGCGTTCTGTTTCTCGCCCCGTCCCTGATCGAGCGGGCCACGGGAGGCGGAGCCCTCGAAGCCGGTCTGTTTCTCGCCCCGGCCGCCGTCTGTTCGGTGCTGTCCGGCCGGTTGGTCGGCGTCCTGACCGGCCGGTTCGCCGGATGGCGGATATCGGCCGGGCTCGCGGGGATCACTCTGGTCGGCGTGCTGGTGGTCGCGGTGTTCTCCGGGCCGGCGCCGGTCATCGCCGGTACCGCGCTGACCGTGTGCGGCTTCGCCGGGGCCCAGGCTGTACTGGTGGGCGTCGCAACGGACTTGGTCGCCTCGCGTGACCGCGACACCGCACAGGGCCTGCTCAACTTCATGAACGCCCTGGGGGGCGGGATCGGTCCGGCCGCGGTCGCGGGCCTGTCCGGCATCGTGCCGGTACCGGTTTCCCTCGCCGTACTCGCGGCGCTTCCCCTGGCGGGCGCCGTGCTCAGCCTCCTCCGGCGCCCGGGCGCCGGCCCGTCGTCCCGAACGCGGTGCCCTGCGCCGAAGCCGGAGTCGACGGTGCACCCACCCCCGATCCGTTGACGCCTTGACAGAAAGGAGCCCCGTCATGGCCGCCGAGCCGTTCGAGGCCAGTGTCACCGAAGCCGAAATCGCAGATCTGCGTGACCGCCTGCGCCGTACGCGCTGGCCCGAGCCCGAGCCGGTGAAGGACTGGTCCCAGGGCATCCCGCTGGCCTGCGTACAGGAGTTGTGCCGCAGCTGGGCCGAGGACTACGACTTCGGGTTCGCCGAACGGCTGAACACCTTCCCCCAGTACCGCGACACGATCGACGGGCTGGGTATCCACTATCTGCACATCCTCTCGCCGGAGCCGAACGCCTTCCCGCTGGTACTCACGCACGGCTGGCCCGGTTCGGTACTTGAGTTCCTGGACGTCCTCGGCCCGCTGACCGACCCGCGCGCGCACGGCGGGGACCCGGCGGACGCGTTTCACGTGGTCGCGCCGTCGTTGCCCGGGTACGGCTGGAGCGACAAGCCGCCCACAACCGGGTGGGGTGTCATGCGCATCGCGCGCGCCTGGGACACGCTGATGGCCTCCCTCGGCTACGAGCGGTACGGCGCGCAGGGCGGCGACTGGGGTTCCGCGGTCTCCGGGGCGCTGGGCGAAGTCGCACCCGAGCGGGTGGCCGCCGTGCACCTGAACCTGGGATCCGTCGCCGCCGGCACCTTCGACGACCCGACGCCCGCGGAGCGGGCGAACCTGCACGCCGAACAGGAGATGCGCCGCACCGGCCGGGGGTACTCGGCGATCCAGGCAACCAGGCCGCAGACGCTCGGCTACAGCCTCACCGACTCCGCGGCGGGCCAGGCGGCCTGGATCGCCGAGAAGTACTGGGCGTGGACCGACCACGACGGCCGGATCGAGGATGCGGTGTCCCGGCAGAAGCTTCTCGACGAGATCTCCGTCTACTGGTTCACCGCATCGGCCACGTCATCGGCGCGGCTGTACTGGGAGAGCTTCGCCCGCTTCAGGGACAAGGTCACGGCGCCGTCGGGGCTGTCCGTCTACCCGCGTGACATCACCCGCCCGTCACGGCGCGAGGCCGAGCTCCGCTTCACCGACCTGCGCTGGTTCGAGGAGATGCCGCGTGGCGGCCATTTCGCCGCGCTGGAGCAGCCGGAGTCGCTGGTCGGGCAAGTGCGCGGCTTCTTCCGCCTCTTCCGCTGACCGTCCACGGCGTGCTCGCACGGACATCGGCCGGGCCTTCGTGGCAGGATCCGCTCCCATGGAATTCTCCGAGGTGATCCGGCGGCGGCGCATGGTCCGGCACTACTCCGACAAGCAGTTGGCCCCCGAGGTGGTCGAGCGGGTCCTCGCCTCGGCCCTGCGGTCCCCTTCAGCGGGCTTCTCCCAGGGCTGGGCGTTCCTCGCGCTGACCGACCCCGCCGACCGTGCGCGCTTCTGGCCGTTCGTACCCACCCGGGTCGAGAACACGCCGACGATGCAGGATGCGCCCCTGGTTGTGGTGCCTCTTGCGCACAAGGCGGCCTATCTCGAACGGTACGCGGAGCCCGACAAGGGGTGGGAGGATCGTGCCGAGGCCCGCTGGCCCGCCCCTTACTGGTACATCGACACCGGGATGGCCTCCCTGCTCATGCTGCTGACCGCTGTCGACGAGGGCCTCGGTGCGTGCTTCTTCGGCATCATGCCCGAACATCTCCAGCCCTTCCGCGCCGAGTTCGGGATACCTGACGAGTACGCGCCCATCGGCGGGATCACGGTCGGCTACCGCGCTGACGACCTGCCGCCGCAGGGTGCCGGCGTCGAAGAACGCCGACGTCGCACGGATGAGGTCATCCACCGTGGGCACTGGGGCCGGCACGCCTGAGCGGGGCGGTCCCCTCGGTGGCCCGGCCCCGGGGGGGGAGCTGCCCACCGTGTGGTCCGTCATCATGCGTACAGCTTGGGGCTTGAGCTGGAGCCGGGTCCAGCTCGTACGGTTCGGTTCCCGGAGAGCACTCCGCGTACCAGGGAGGCGGGCCACGGTGGGTTGCACACAGCGGAGTTGGGGGTACGGCCATGCGGTATCGGGTGCTGGGCGGGACGGGTGTCGAGGTGAGTGCGTACTGCCTCGGGACGATGATGTTCGGGGCGGTCGGGAACAAGGACCACGACGCGTGTGTCCGTATCGTGCACTCCGCGCTCGACCGGGGGATCAACTTCGTCGACACCGCAGACATGTACTCGGCCGGCGAGTCCGAGACCATCGTCGGCAAGGCGCTGGGCGGCGGCGAGCGGCGGGACGGGGTGGTGCTGGCCAGTAAGTTCCACTTCCCCATGGGGAACGGGCCGGGCCGGAGCGGCAATGCGCGGCGCTGGATCGTGCGGGCCGTCGAGGACAGCCTGCGGCGGCTGGACACGGACCGTATCGATCTCTACCAGGTGCACCGGCCCGACCGGCACACCGATATCGAGGAGACCCTGGCCGCCCTCACCGATCTCGTACGGGCCGGGAAGATCCTCTCCTTCGGCTGCTCGACCTTCCCGGCCGAGGACATCGCCGAGGCGCAGGCGGTGTCCGAGCGGCGCGGTCTCTACCGCTTCCGTACCGAGCAGCCGCCGTACTCGCTGCTCGCGCGCGGGGCCGAGGCCGCGGTGCTGCCGACCGCACGGCGGTACGGGATGGGCGTGCTGACCTGGGGGCCGCTCGCCTCCGGCTTCCTCACCGGGCGCTACCGCAAGGGGCAGCCGGTGGACCTGGGCCGGGGGCGGGCCGCGCTCAACCCGGACCGGTTCGATCCGGAGCGCCCGCTGACGGCCGTGAAGCTCGACGCGGTGGAGCGGCTCACCGAGGTGGCGCGGGACCTCGGCCGTACGCTGCCGGAACTGGCCCTGGCCTTCCCGCTCGCGCACCCGGCCGTCAGCTCCGTCATCATCGGGCCGCGTACGCAGGGGCAGTTGGAGTCGGCGCTCAAGGCGGCGCAGCTCGTCCTGGACGACGGGACGCTGGACCGGATCGACGCGATCGTGCCGCCCGGGACCGATCTCTATCCACCGGACGGCGCCTGGACCCGGCCCGCCCTCACCGATCCGGCACTGCGGAGGCGGCCGGTCGGCGAACGCGCGGGGGCGGAAGCGGAGCCGCCGGACGCGTGAGCCCAGGCCGTGTCCGCAAAGCCGTGACCGGCACGCGACGTCGCGGACACGGCAAGGCTCCCCGTGCTCCGGGCCGACACGGCCTAGCTCCCCGTGCTCCGGTACGACCTCAGCCCCGCCCGCCAGGCCGCCCCCGCCACGGCGCAGCACCCCGCGGCCACCACGGGCGGCAGGAACGCCGGCCACTCCGGCAGGTTCAGCGGGTAGGGCCGCCCCAGTACGTACAGCACGGGCAGCCAGTTGACGAAGGCCAGCGGGATCACGAAGGTGACGCCGCGCAGCAGGTCCTTCGCGAAGACCGTCGGCGGGTACTGAAGCAGCGTCACCCCTCCGTACGTGAAGGAGTTCTGCACCTCCGACGCGTCCTGCGCCCAGAACTGGAACGCCGCCCCCACCACGAACACGGCGCAGAAGATCGCCCCGCCGCTGACCACCATCACCGGCACCATCAGGACCTTCAGCGGCGTCCAGTGGACATCGACGACCGCCAGCCCGTACCCGAGGATCAGCAGGCCCTGGGTGATCCGGCCCAGCCGGCGCAGGGCGAAACGGTCCGCCGCGATCTGGGCGAGCACCGGGACGGGGCGCACCAGGAGCGTGTCCAGTGTCCCGTCGCGCACCCGGCGGCCCAGCCGGTCCATCGAGCCCATCACCAGGTCGGAGAGGCCGAAGGCGGTCGTGGCGGTCCCGTACAGGAAGGCGATCTCGCCGAGTGAGTAGCCGCCGAGCCGGTCGACGTGCGAGAACATCAGCAGGATCGCGACGAAGTCGAGCCCGGTCGCCGCGAAGTTGCCCAGGGCCGTCATCAGGAACGACGCCCGGTACGCCATCGTCGAGCGGATCCACATCCCCGCGATCAGCCAGTACGCGCGCAGCCCCTCAGCCACCCTGCACCACCACCCGCCGGGTCGCGGCGGACTGCAGCAGCCGCCCGGCGCCGAGCAGCGCCACCGCCCAGCCGAGCTGGAAGGCGTACGCCGTCACCAGGTGCCAGCCGGTCCGCCGGCCCAGCACGATGTCGGCAGGCACCTGGAGCAGCACCGACCAGGGCAGCGCCCTGGCCACCTCGCCCAGCAGGCCGGGGAAGAGGTTCAGCGGCAGCAGCATCCCGGAGAAGAACATCCCGGCGATCCCCGCGATCTGCGCGACGCCCGCCCCGTCCAGCAGCCAGAACGCGGAGAGCGCCACGAGATAGCGGATCGCGAAGCTGACGACCAGGCCGAGGAGCAGCGAGACCAGGAACGCGAGCCATACGAAGGGGTCGGCAGGCAGCGCCAGACGGAAGGCGAGCGCCCCCAACGCCATGGGCGCCACGCCGCGTCCGATGAGCTGGAACCCGGCACGCCCCAAGTCGCTCGCCAGCCACCAGAGTTGCAGGTCGGCGGGGCGGTAGAGGTCGATCGCGATGTCGCCGGTGCGAATACGCTCGATCAGCTCGTCCTCCAGGCCGCCGCCCAGCAGCGCCATGGTCGTCAGCATCGCCTGGCCGAGCCACACATAGGTGAGGGCCTGCGCCTGGTCGTATCCGCCGAGGTGCGGGCGCTCGTCCCAGAGCGCGATGTAGGTGTACGCCATGATGAAACCGAAGACGGTGTTGGTGAACACCCCGGCGGCCGTCGCCACCCGGTAGGTCGCGAAGCGCCGGAATCCTCCCGCGGCCACGACCGCGTACAGCCGCATCTCTGGGACCCCCTCGCCTGTCGTCGTCCCACCCCGCCCGGACGCCGGAGGGCACGGGCACCAAAGCGCACGACCTTAGTCCAGCGGAGCGTGCGCCGCGACCGAATATTCCGCGCAGTCCGAACCGGGCCACTCAACAGTGTTTTATGGGCATACCTAACAATTCGCCCCATATACCTCGTATGGCACCTTGGGCCGGACGCAGGAGAGACAGTGAGCGACGAGCGCGCAGACGCCGGAGACCCCGCAGGCGCCGGAGAACCGGCAGGCGCGGGAGATTCCGCAGGCCACGGTGGTTCCGCCTCCGGCCCCGCCGAAAAGCCGGCCAGGAAGCGCAAGCGCCCCCGGCGCAAGGGCTGGCGCCGGGCGGTCCCCACCTGGCGGTTCATGCTCGGCGCGGTTCTGGTGCTCCTCGTCGTGATCGTCGGGGGGTTCATCGCCGGCTACAACCTCGTCGAGATCCCCGCCGCCAACACCGCGGCCACCGCACAGAGCAATGTCTACCTCTACGCCGACGGCACCGAGATCGCCCGCGACGGCGAGGTCAACCGCGAGAACGTACCGCTCTCCCAGATCCCCATCGGCGTCCAGCGCGCCGTGCTCTCCGCCGAGGACCGCGACTTCTACTCGGAGAGCGCCGTCGACCCCGAGGCCATGGTCCGCGCGGCCTGGAACACCGCGACCGGCAAGGGCACCCAGGGCGGCTCGACCATCACCCAGCAGTACGTCAAGAACTACTACCTCGGCCAGGAACAGACCATCAGCCGCAAGGCCAAGGAGTTCTTCATCTCGGTCAAGCTCGACCGCGAGGAGAGCAAGGACGACATCCTCGCGGGCTATCTGAACACCAGTTACTTCGGGCGCAACGCCTACGGCATCCAGGCCGCGGCCCGCGCGTACTACGGCAAGAACATCCAGGACATCGACATCGCCCAGGGCGCCTACCTCGCGTCCCTGCTCAACGCCCCCAGCGCGTACGACGTCGTGGCGCACCCCGGGAACAGGGGCCGGGCCGAGTCCCGCTGGAACTACGTGCTCGACGGCATGGTCAAGAAGAAATGGCTCAGCGCCGCGGCGCGCGCCAGGGAGAAGTTCCCGGTCCCCGGAAAGGCCAGGCCCTCGTCCAGTCTCTCCGGACAGCGCGGCTATCTCGTCCAGGCCGTCAAGGACGACCTCGCCCGCAACAGGATCCTCGACGAGGACACCCTCGCCACCGGCGGCTACCGCATCACCACCACCCTCCAGCGCAGCAAGCAGCGGGCGCTCGCCAAGGCGGTGGACGACCAGGTGACCAGCAAGCTCAGCAAGGGCAACAGCGCCGACCGCAACGTCCGCGTCGGCGGCGCCTCGGTGGAACCCGACACGGGCAAGGTCGTCGCGATGTACGGCGGCGTCGACTACACGAAGCAGTACGTCAACAACGCCACCCGGCGGGACTACCAGGTCGGCTCCACCTTCAAACCGTTCGTGTTCGCCTCCGCCGTGGAGAACCACTCGACCACCCAGGACGGACACAGGATCACCCCGCGCACCGTCTACGACGGCACCAACCACCGCACGGTGCAGGGCCCGAAGGGATCCACCGGCTACGCACCGGGCAACGAGGACGGCAAGTCGTACGGCCGCATCCCCGTCTCCACCGCCACCGACAAGTCCGTCAACGCGGTGTACGCGCAGATGGCCGAGGACGTCGGCCCGGCCAAGGTCGAGCAGACCGCCGTCGATCTCGGCATCCCGAAGAACACCCCCGACCTCAACCCGTACCCCTCCATCGCGCTCGGCCCGGCGACCGCCAGCGTGCTCGACATGAGCGAGGCGTACGCGACACTCGCGGGCCACGGCAAGCACGGGACGTACACCATCGTCGGGAAGGTCACCAAGAACGGCCATCAGCGCTCCCTGCCGAAGCGGCCCACCGTCCAGGGCGTCAGCCGGCAGGCCGCGGACACCACGACGTCGATCCTGAAAAGCGTCGTCGCGAGCGGCACCGGCACCGCGGCCAAGTCCGCCGGACGCCCGGCGGCCGGCAAGACCGGTACCGCGGAGGACGACAAGGCGGCCTGGTTCGCCGGGTACACCCCCGATCTCTCCACCGTGATCTCGGTGATGGGCCAGGACCCGAAGACCGGCGTGCACAAGCCGCTGTACGGGGCGATGGGCCTGGCCCGCGTCAACGGCGGGGGCGCGCCCGCCCAGATCTGGGGCCAGTACACGGCGGCCGCACTCGCGGGCACCCCGCGGACGCCCTTCCACCTCGACCTCCAGTCGGGCGCACACCAGGACCCGCTGCCCAGCCCGGACAGCAGCTCGGCGTCCCCGTCGACTACGGCGTCGCCCTCCTCGTCGGGCAAGGCATCGACCGGACCGTCGTCCGCGCCACCGAGCACCGGGCCCTCCGCGACCTCGTCGGAGCCGTCGGGAGCCCCCAGCAGCGAGAACCCGGGCGCGACCGGCGGCGGTACGGACGGCGGCACCGACACGGGCGGGGACGGCGGGGATGGCGGAGACGACGGTGGGGACGGTGGGGACGGTGGGGACACCGGTGGCGGGACCGGGGGCGGTATGACGGGTGGCTGACCGGGGGGGGGAGCGGTGAGGGGGGGCCGACGGGAGCGGGCTCGGCGGGAGTGGGGTCCTCGGCCCCCGGCTCGGGGCTCGCGGCGCCCGACGCCCAGCTCCCGGCACCCGGCGCCCGGCACCCGTAATAAGTGGCCGTGAAGAGCGGCCGAAAAAGGTGGCCGAAAAAAGCATGCGGATCAGCGGGCCGCTCGACAGGCTGAACCCATGAACTCCCCGCACCAGGACGCCGCCGCGCCCAGCAGTCCGCCCAGCACCCCGGCGGACGCCCCGCTCAGCACGCCGATCACCGCCGCTCTCCTCCGAGGCGCCCTCGATCTGGAACGCACCGAGCACGGTCTCCTCCCGCACCGGCTGCCCGCCCGCGCCCGCGCGCAGTGCTCCGACGGACAGCTGGCCATGGTGGAGGCCCAGCCCTCCGGCGTACGGCTGGTCATCCGCACCCGGGCCACCACCGTCGAGCTGGACACGCTCCGCACCAAGATGGCCTACCAGGGGGCCCCGCCCCGGCCGGACGGGCTGTACGACCTGTTCGTCGACGGCAGCCCGGCCGGGCGGGCGAGCGTGACCGGCGGCAACACCCGGCTGGTGGACCTGGCCACCGGCTCCGCCGAGACCCACCCGGGACCGGTCGGAACCGTCCGGTTCGCCGGGCTGCCGGCCGGACAGAAGGACATCGAGATCTGGCTGCCGTACAACGAGGTCACCGAACTCGTCGCCCTGCGCACCGACGCCCCCGTCGAGCCCGCCCCCGACAGCGGCCGCAAGGTGTGGCTGCACCACGGGAGTTCGATCAGCCACGGCTCGAACGCCGAGAGTTCCGCGACCACTTGGCCTGCGCTGGCCGCCTCGCTCGGCGGCGTGGAACTCATCAACATCGGTCTCGGCGGGAGCGCCCTGCTCGACCCGTTCACGGCCCGCGCCCTGCGGGACACCCCGGCCGACCTCATCAGCGTCAAGATCGGCATCAACATCGTCAACGCCGACCTGATGCGGCTGCGTGCCTTCGGACCGGCCGTGCACGGCTTCCTCGACACCATCCGCGAGGGGCACCCCACGACACCCCTGCTGGTCGTCTCACCGATCCACTGCCCCATCCACGAGGAGACGCCGGGACCCTGCGCCCCGGAGTTCGGCGGAGGGACGGTCCGGTTCCGGGCCACCGGCGACCCGGCCGAGCGAGCCGCCGGGAAGCTGACGCTCCAGGTCATCCGGGCGGAGCTGGCCCGCATCGTGGCGCAGCGGGCGGCGGACGACCCCCAGCTGCACTACCTCGACGGCAACGAGCTGTACGGCGAGGCGGACTTCGCCGAACTGCCGCTCCCCGACGCACTGCACCCGGACGCCGCGACCCACCGCCGGATGGGCGAGCGCTTCGCCGCACTGGCCTTCGGCGCCACCGGACCGTTCGCGGCCCGGAGCGCCTGAGGCGGACGGAAGTCCCCAGGGCAGGACCTGGTGTCTAGTGTCCGGACGTCGCCTTCAGGCCGACGACCGCCACAAGGAGCAGACAGACGAAGAAGATCCGGGCGGCGGTGGCCGGCTCCCCCAGTACGACCATGCCGAGCACCGCCGCACCGGCCGCGCCGATCCCCACCCAGACGCCGTACGCCGTACCGATGGGCAGGGTCTTGGCCGCCTGCGACAGCAACAGCATGGACGCGACGATGCCCGCGCCGGTGAAGAGGCTGGGCCACAGCCTCGTGAAACCTTCGGTGTACTTCATCCCGATCGACCAGGCCACTTCGAGCAGACCGGCGACGACGAGCAGAATCCAGGCCATGACGGCACCTCCGCGAGACGGATCAGCAGGGTGCGTCGTCTTTGCGGTCGATCTGCCCGGTACGGCGCGTCTCGTCGGGGTCGTTCCACCGTAGCAAACCCGCGCGGGACGCGGCGGACGGAGCCGGGCCACGGCTACAGATCCGGAGCCGGGCAGGGCTACAGATAGAGCCCGGTGGAGTCCTCGGAAACCCGTTCGGAAGCCACCGCGTGCAGGTCGCGCTCCCGCATCAGGACGTACGCCACGCCCCGGACCTCCACCTCGGCCCGGTCCTCGGGGTCGTACAGCACCCGGTCGCCCGGCACCACGGTCCGTACGTTCTGCCCGACCGCCACCACCTCGGCCCAGGCCAGCCGCTTGCCGACGGCGGCGGTGGCCGGGATCAGGATGCCGCCGCCGGAGCGCCGCTCGCCCTCCGGGCTGTCGGACCTGACCAGCACGCGGTCGTGCAGCATCCGGATGGGCAGCTTGTCGTCGTGGGTGTTCTCGCTCACGGGCTCGAACCTACCTGGCCCGGGGCGCGGCGTTCACCGAAGGGTCCACGCCACGGACCACGGCCGGCTGCGGGGCCGAACGGGTCAGTACCGGGTCAGCACCGCCGCCGCTTGACGGATTTGGCAGATGTGGAAGATGTGGCAGAGACGGCCCAGAGGCCCACCAGGCCCACCGCGAGGAGCGCCACCGGGATCACGCGCTCCAGACGCGGTGCGCCGTCCTCCGTCACGAACTGCGCCCGTACGCCGTTCGCCGTGCGGTTCAGCACGACGTACGCGCGCCCCGCCGTCTGGTCGACGGCCGATGTGACCTTGGCCCTGGCATCTCCCACGATCGTGCTGGGGTGCAGCCGCACACCGATCTCGTCCAGCGTGTCCGCGAGATCCGCACGCCGGGTCTTGATGTCCGCCTCGATCTGCGCCGGGGTCCTGGCATCCGTGGCATCCGACACTGCGCTGCCTCCGTGGTCGTGTCCGGTAGTCGTTGCCCGACAGTCTGTCAGCTCCAGCGGGAACGCACCCCGCGGCACCCCTATTACGCTCTGCCCCATCCGTACCTCACGGTGACCGATCCCTCCGAGGAGAACCTGATGAGCGAGCGACTGCAGCCCGGCGACACCGCCCCCGCCTTCACCCTGCCCGACGCGGACGGCAACGAGATCTCACTCGCCGCGCACCGGGGCCGCAAGGTCATCGTGTACTTCTACCCGGCGGCCCTCACCCCTGGATGCACCAAGCAGGCCTGCGACTTCACGGACAATCTGGGGTTTCTGGCCGACGCCGGATACGACGTCATCGGGGTCTCGCCGGACAAGCCGGAGAAGCTCGCGAAATTCCGCGAGCAGGAATCGCTGAAGGTGACGCTGGTCGGCGATCCGTCCAAGGAGACACTCGCCGCGTACGGCGCATTCGGGGAGAAGAAGCTCTACGGCAAAACGGTGACGGGCGTCATCAGGTCGACGGTCGTCGTCGACGAGAACGGCAAGGTCGAACGCGCTTTCTATAACGTCAAGGCCACCGGTCACGTAGCCAAAATCATCAAGGACCTCGGCCTCTGAGGAACTCCGGGGCGGTCCGAGAAGTTGCGAGAGTGGCCGGTATCCGCGGAAAATACGTGACCAAGGTCCCATTTCTCCGGAGCCCTGGTTTGCGATCGCCATCGCTGTGCAGAAGAGCCTCCTGCGTGTTTTTGTATGCCCACAGAGAGGACGACCACCATGGCGGACCCCGGCCACCAGACCGCCGCCGACCCCGAGGCGGTCAAACGCCACCGCGGTCTCTTCCGCGCGATCGACCGGCGGAAGAACCCGCGGCTGCGCCGCACCGACATCACGGTGACGGACGAGGCCGCGATCAAGCGGGCGGTGAAGGCGGCCAGCCTCGGTAATGCCATGGAGTGGTTCGACTTCGGCATCTACAGCTATCTGGCGGCGACGATCGGCCGCGTGTTCTTCCCCGGCGGAAGCGACACGGTCCAGCTGCTCGCCTCGTTCGCCACTTTCGCCGTCGCCTTCCTGATCCGGCCGGTCGGCGGCATGGTCTTCGGCCCGATGGGCGACAAGATCGGCCGCAAGAAGGTCCTCGCCATGACCATGATCATGATGGCGATCGGGACCTTCGCGATTGGCGTGCTCCCCTCGTACGCGACGGTCGGCTTCTGGTCCCCCGTCCTGCTGATCTTCTTCCGCCTGGTGCAGGGCTTCTCCACCGGCGGTGAGTACGGCGGCGCCTCGACCTTCATAGCCGAGTACGCACCGGACAAGCGCCGCGGGTACTTCGGCAGCTTCCTGGAGTTCGGCACGCTCTCCGGATACGTGGGCGCGGCCGGCCTGGTCACGCTGATGACCTCGGTCGTCGGCTCCGGCGGGATGGACAGCTGGGGCTGGCGCATTCCGTTCCTGGTCGCGGGCCCGCTGGGCCTGGTCGGTCTCTACCTGCGGCTCAAGCTGGACGAGACCCCCGCCTTCCAGCGGCTGACCGGCGAGAACGTGGGCGCCGGCGAGGCGGCCGACGCGGTCGAGACCACCGCCAAGGGCGACCTCAAGGCGATCTTCCGGGACCACTGGCGCGCGCTGGTGCTCTGCATCTGTCTGGTCGGTGCGTACAACATCACCGACTACATGCTGCTGTCGTACATGCCGACCTATCTCTCGGACGAACTCGACTACGGCGACACCCACGGCCTACTGGTCCTGCTGGGCGTCATGGTCGCCCTGATGCTGGTCATCAACCAGGTCGGCAAGCTGAGCGACCGCTTCGGCCGGAAACCGCTCCTGATGGCGGGCATGCTCGGCTTCCTCGTCCTGTCGCTCCCGGCCTTCCTCCTGATCCGCCAGGGCTCCGTCCCGGCGATCATCATCGGCATGGCGATGCTCGGCCTCTCGCTGGTGTGCATGCTGGGCACGATGTCGGCGGCGCTCCCGGCGCTGTTCCCGACCCAGGTCAGGTACGGGTCGCTGTCGGTCGGCTACAACCTCTCGACGTCCCTGTTCGGCGGTACGACCCCGTTCGTGATCACCGCGCTGATCAGCCTGGCCGGCACCAATCTGATGCCGGCGTACTACGCGATGGGCGCGGCGCTGGTGGGCGTGATCGCGGTCCTCTGCATGAAGGAGACCGCCCAGCAGCCCCTGGAGGGCTCGCCCCCGTCGGTGGAGACGAAGGAGGAGGCCGCCGAAATGGTCGAGTCCCAGGCCCCGGAACCCCGCTTCTGACCCCCACCCCCCGAAGCCACCCCGGCTCGCGGAACGGCCCGTACCCCACCCGGTACGGGCCGTTCCGCTTCCCGTACGTGACGGCCGGGCCGGTGGTTCGTTACTCCGTACGAGGTGACGAACGTGTGACCGGGGTGGAGGGGGCACGCATGCCGAAGAGGTACACCCGCGAGCTGCTGGCGGAAGCAGCTCGCCGGACGAGCGACTGGGACGACGCGGTGCGCTGGTGCGGGGGCACCGCGACGCCGGGCAGCAGACGGTATCTGCGCGGGAAGATGGCCGAGGCCGGGGTGGACACCTCGCACTTCCCCGACCGGTGGGTGCGTCACACCGACGCGCGGCTCCGCGAGGCCGTCGCGGCATCGACAAGCATCCGGGAGGTCCTCTGCCAGCTGGGGATCAACCCGGTCGGCGGGAACCACACGCACATCGGGCGCCGTATCAAGGCGTCCGGGATCGACACCTCACACTTCACCCGGCGCCCGTCCGGTGGCCCTCAGCGCTCACGAGGCGGCGGGATCCTGACGGTCCGGTCCCCCGGCGAGGGCAGAGTCCCCGGGGAACGGCTGCGCCGCGAACTGCTGCGGACGGGGTGCCCTGAGCGCTGCGCGATGTGCGGTACCGGCCCGGAGTGGAACGGCCGGCCTCTCCGCCTCGAAGTCGATCACATCAACGGCGACTGGTGGAACAACACCCCCGGGAACCTCCGGCTCATGTGCCCCAACTGTCATACGGTCACCGACACCTACCGCGGACGCAGGCGGGGGACGAAGGCGTGAGCAGGGCGAAGTACCCCCGGGAACTGCTGACCCGCACGGCGGCCGACTCCGCAAGCCTCGTGGACCTGATGCGCCGGCTGGGCGCCCCGATGGGAGCCCGTCCTCTGCGCTGTCTGCGCCTCAGGCTGGAGCACCTCGGCATCGACACGTCGCACTTCGGCGACGAGCCCCTCCCGGCCCGTGAAAGACGCAGCTACTCGCGGGAGTTGCTGGCAGAAGCGGCCGCCCACTCGTCCAGCATCCGGGAAATGATGGAGTACCTGGGCTACCCGCCGGACGACAGCCCCTACGGGCTCATCAGGACCAAGCTCGACCGCTTCGGTATCGACACCTCGCACTTCCGCCGCGGACGCGGACACGGTCCGTCCGTACTTCCCCGCGAGCCGCTCGCCACCGTGGTCGCCCGCTGCCTCAGCCATGCAGGCGTGCTCAGAGCGCTCGGGGAGCGGGACTCGGGCGCTGCCAGGGCGCGCCTCCGTAGGAGCCTGGACGCCCATGGGATCTCCACCGGGCACTTCACCGGTCAAGGACACGCCCGTGGCACGGTCTCACCCCGCCGGGTAGCAGCCCACGACATCCTCCGCCAACGGCCGCCCGGCTCACCCCGGACCAGGACCGTGAAACTGCGGCGCGCACTCGACGACCTGGCTGTCCCGCACATCTGCGCCGATTGCGGCACGGGTGACAGCTGGCAGGGCCGGCTGCTGGTGCTGGAGATCGATCACATCAACGGCGACAGACTGGACGACCGCCGGGAGAACCTCAGGTACTTGTGCCCGTCGTGTCACAGCCAGACGGTCACGTTCGCGAACCGCTCCCCATCACTCCGAGGAACAAAGTAGAGTTCTTCAGGTCTGCGCCCGTACGCCACCCGGTGAGCGACGATCTTTAGGTGGTCGTGTATATCGGTTCGAATCCGATCGGGCGCACCGACAGAAGGCGTGGCCTCCACAGGGGGCCACGCCTTCTGCTGTCAGCCCAGCAGCTCCCGCACCACCGGTACCAGCGCACGGAACGCCTGGCCGCGGTGGCTGATCGCGTTCTTCTCCGATGCCGTGAGTTCCGCGCAGGTGCGGGTGGAGCCCGTCGGCTGGAGGATCGGGTCGTAGCCGAAGCCGCCGCTGCCCGCCGGGGTGGTGCGGAGGGTGCCGGGGAGGGTGCCCTCCACCACGCGTTCCGTGCCGTCGGGGAGGGCCAGGGCCGCCGCGCAGGCGAAGTGGGCGCCCCGGTGCGGGTCGTCGATGTCCGAGAGCTGGGCCAGCAGCAGGCGGAGGTTGGCCTCGTCGTCGCCGTGGGTGCCTGACCAGCGGGCCGAGAAGATGCCGGGGGCGCCGTTCAGTACGTCGACGCAGAGGCCCGAGTCGTCGGCCACGGCGGGCAGGCCGGTCGCCTGCGCCATGGCGTGGGCCTTCAGCAGAGCGTTCTCGGCGAAGGTGACGCCGGTCTCCTTGACGTCCGGGACTTCGGGGTACGCGTCCGTGCCGACCAGTTCGTGGGGCAGGCCCGCGTCGGCGAGGATCGCTTCGAGTTCGGTGATTTTCCCGGCGTTGCGGGTGGCGAGGATCAGACGGGTCATGTGTCCAGTATCAGGGGGCGGGCGGGCGGCTCACCGCGCACCCTTCCGCCCCCGGAGCACCACCGTCCGGCAGGCGCACCGGCTACTTGCCGAGTGCCTCGACCTGGAGCGCGGTGAGGTCGGCGCAGCCGCCGGTGGCCAGGTCGAGCAGGGCGTTGAGCTCCTTGCGGTCGAAGGGCTCGGCCTCGGCGGTGCCCTGGACCTCGACGAAGCGGCCGTCCCCGGTGCAGACGACGTTCATGTCGGTCTCGGCGCGGACGTCCTCCTCGTAGCGGAGGTCGAGCAGCGGTGTTCCGTCGACGATGCCGACGCTGACCGCCGAGACCGTGTCGGTGAGGGGCTTGCGGCCCGGCCTGATGAGCTTCTTGGACTGGGCCCAGGTGACCGCGTCGGCGAGCGCGACGTACGCGCCGGTGATCGCGGCGGTGCGGGTGCCGCCGTCGGCCTGGAGGACGTCGCAGTCGAGTACGACCGTGTTCTCGCCCAGCGCCTTGTAGTCGATGACCGCGCGCAGCGAGCGGCCGATGAGGCGGGAGATCTCGTGGGTACGGCCGCCGATCCTGCCGCGGACGGATTCCCGGTCGCCTCGGGTGTTGGTGGAGCGCGGGAGCATCGAGTACTCGGCGGTGACCCAGCCCTCGCCGCTGCCCTTGCGCCAGCGCGGTACGCCTTCGGTGAAGGAGGCGGTGCAGAAGACTTTGGTGTCACCGAAGGAGATGAGGACGGAGCCCTCGGCGTGCTTGCTCCAGGCGCGCTCAATGGTGACCGGGCGGAGTTCTTCGGGGGTGCGGCCGTCGATACGAGACATGGGCCGAGCCTATCGGCCGGAGCGGGGGCGGGCGCCCGGGGCCGGTGGCGGGAGGCGGGGCGGCCACCGCCGCGGCCACTGCCGCGCCCGGAGCCGGCCCCGCCGCTGATCCGCCGCACTCGCGGGTGCCCGCGAGTCAGCCGGTCACATCATGTCCTCGATGTCCGCGGCGATGGGGTCCGCGTCGGTGCCGATGACGACCTGGATCGCGGTGCCCATCTTGACGACGCCGTGCGCGCCCGCGGCCTTGAGCGCCGCGTCGTCCACGAGCGAGGCGTCCTTGACCTCGGTGCGCAGCCGGGTGATGCAGCCTTCGACCTCTTCGATGTTGTCGAGGCCGCCGAGCCCCGCGACGATCTTCTCAGCCTTAGTGGCCATCTCTGACTCCTGAGTGTCTCCTGGCGGCCCGGCTCTCCGGTCCGTTTCGTCACGGTAACGCACGATTGGGCGCCTTATACGGGCGGGAAACCGTGCCGCCTCGGAAGATGGCGATCACTGGTGCGGCGCCGGGGGCAAGGCATCGGACCGCGCCGTGGGTGGCCTGGAGCCATATACGGCGGCCGCCAACAGGCCGACGCAGGAGGACGCCGAATGAGCACCAGCAGCGCGGCGGTGCCACAGACCCCGCCGGCGAAGAAGTGGTGGAACGGCCTCTTCCAGGGTCTTCAGAAGGTCGGCCGCAGTCTGCAGCTGCCCGTCGCCGTCCTGCCCGCCGCGGGTCTGCTCGTCAGCCTCGGCAATCTCTTCACCGCCTATCTGCACGGCGCGTTCTGGGACAGGACGGCCAAGGTCTTCCTCGCGGGCGGCAACGCGATCCTTGACGGGGCGTTCGGTCTGCCGCTGCTCTTCTGCATCGGGGTCGCGATCGGTTTCGCGAAGAAGGCGGACGGTTCGACGGCGCTGGCCGCGGTCGTCGGATTCCTCGTGTACCACGGCGTCCTGGGCGCCTACCCGATCGGTGGGTCGGTGACGAAGGCGATGCCCCAGGGCACTCCGCAGAATCCGGGTGTACTCGGCGGGATCCTGATCGGGCTGCTGACCGCGATCGTCTGGCAGCGCTTCCACCGCACCCGGCTGGTCGACTGGCTGGGCTTCTTCAACGGCCGCCGTCTCGTCCCGATCCTGATGGCTTTCCTCGGCGTCATCCTCGGCGTGGTGTTCGGGCTCGTCTGGCAGCCGGTGGGCGATGCGCTGACCTGGTTCTCGAAGCATCTGATCGGCCTGGGCGCCTGGGGCGCGGCGATCTTCGGTGTGGCCAACCGGCTCCTCATCCCGATCGGTATGCACCAGTTCCTGAACACCTTCTTCTGGTTCCAGGCCGGTACGTACACCAAGTCGGACGGGACCGGGGTACAGGGCGACATCACACGGTTCTTCGCGGGCGACCCGAGTGCGGGGCAGTTCACGTCCGGCTTCTTCCCGATCATGATGTTCGGTCTGCCCGCCGCGGCCCTGGCCATCGCCCACTGCGCACGGCCGGAGCGGCGCAAGCAGGTCACGGGCCTGATGATCTCGGTGGCGCTGACGTCGTTCGTGACCGGGGTGACCGAGCCGCTGGAGTTCTCCTTCATGTTCGCCGCGCCGCTGCTGTACGGGCTGCACGCGCTGCTGACTGGTGCTTCGATGGGGATCACCTGGGCCCTGGGGGTCCATGCGGGGTTCAGTTTCTCGGCCGGTCTGATCGACTACGTCATCAACTGGCACCTCGATACGAAGCCCTGGCTGATCATCCCGATCGGGCTCTGCTTCGCGGTGGTGTACTACGTGGTCTTCCGGTTCGTGATCACCAAGTTCAATGTGATGACACCGGGGCGCGAGCCGGAAGAGGACGTCGAGGACGTCACCAAGGCATGAGGGAGCACAGTCGGCGGGCCCGGGAACCGCAGCGGTTGCCGGGCCCGCGATGAGAGTGCCGCGGGGTCCAGATCCCGTACACGGGATCGGATCCCGTACCCGGGGTCAGATCCCGTACCCGGGGTCAGATCCCGGGTACGGGGTCAGATCTCGTACACCGCGCCGGGCCTGGCCAGCTCCACCGGGCCGTCGAACACCGCCTGCGCGTCGGCCAGATTGCGTTTGGCGTCCGTCCACGGCGGGATGTGGGTCAGCACCATGTGCCGCACCCCGGCACGCGCCGCGTGTGCTCCGGCCTCGCGGCCGTTGAGGTGGAGGTCGGCGACATCCTCCTTGCCGTGGGTGAAGGACGCTTCGCAGAGGAACAGGTCGGCGCCCACGGCGAGTTCGTGCAGCGGGTCGCAGACGCCCGTGTCCCCGGAGTACGTGAGTGTGCTGCCGCCGTGCTCGATCCGGATGGCGTACGCCTCGACCGGGTGGCAGACCTTCTCCGTACGCACCGCGAACGGGCCGATGTCGAACGAGGCGGACTTCAGGGTGCGGAAGTCGAAGACCTCGCTCATCGACGTGGAGGACGGGGTGTCCGCGTACGCCGTGGTGAGCCGTTCCGCCGCACCCTCGGGCGCGTACACGGGGATCGCGGGGCAGCGTCCGCCGTCGTGGCGGTAGTAGCGCGCGACGAAATACGCGCACATGTCGATGCAGTGGTCCGAGTGGAGATGGCTGAGGAAGACGGCGTCCAGGTCGTAGAGACCGCAGTAGTGCTGCAGCTCGCCGAGGGCGCCGTTGCCCATGTCGAGGAGCAGCCTGAAGCCGTCGGCCTCTACGAGGTAGCTCGAACAGGCCGATTCCGCGGATGGGAACGACCCCGAGCAGCCGACGACGGTGAGCTTCATGGAGTGGGAACCTCCGTGGACGGGCCGGGCCCCGCGCGCCCGGCAGGACGCCGAAGCGGTCCGTCGAGCCTAAGGCGCCGGAGCGGTGGCCGCTCCTCCACAGGACGGCGTTGTGGGGGAACTCACCTGCGCTGTCACCGGTTCGGGTGGGCGGTGCGGCTCTGCGGCCCCGCCGACGGTGGGGCGCCGGGTGTCCGTGGCCACCGGTACGGTCCTCGGTATGGATACGAGGTGGGTGCTGGCGCTGCTGGCCGTCGTGGTGATCGCCCTGGTCGCGTCGGTCGTCGACGGGCGTGCGCGGGGCGGGCGCCGGCCGCGGGGCCGCGGGCGGCCGCCGGGGCGTCCGGCCGGCCGGGAGCCGCGGTCGCCCGCGGGGCGGCCGTCGAAGCGGTCCGGGCGGCCGGGGCGGGTGCCGCGGGCGGGCGAGATCTGGTGGGCGCTCGTGCCGTACGAGGACGGGCCGGGCGGCAAGGACCGGCCGTGCCTGGTGCTGTCGGTGCGGGGTGACGCGGCGCTGGTCGCCAAGATCACCAGTAAGCACCACGAGGAGCGGCCCGGGGTGATCGCGCTGCCCGCGGGGGCGGTGGGCGATGCCCAGCAGCGGCGGAGCTTCCTGGAGACGGACGAGTTGCGGGATGTCCGGGTGCGGGAGTTCCGCAGGTGGGCGGGGGATGTGGACCCGGCGGTGTGGGACCGGGTGCGGCACCTGGCGGGGTAGGTCTGCCGTCCGGCTCGTACCGGGCCCTGGGCGGGCCGGGTACGAGCCGGGCGAGAGGCCGGGCAGCCGCTCAGGCCCAGAGCTGCCCCTGGAGCGTTTCGATGGCCGCTTCCGTCGTGGGGGCGGTGTAGACGCCGGTCGACAGGTACTTCCAGCCGCCGTCCGCCACGATGAAGACGATGTCCGCCGGGCTGCCGGCCTTGACGGCCTTTCTGCCGACGCCGATCGCCGCGTGGAGCGCCGCACCGGTCGAGACACCCGCGAAGATGCCTTCCTGCTGGAGCAGTTCACGCGTGCGGGCGACCGCGTCCGCGCTGCCCACCGAGAAGCGGGTGGTGAGCACCGACGCGTCGTACAGCTCGGGGACGAAGCCCTCGTCCAGGTTGCGCAGCCCGTAGACCAGGTCGTCGTAGCGAGGTTCGGCGGCGACGATGCTGATGTCCGGGACGTTCTCGCGCAGATAGCGGCCGGCGCCCATGAGGGTGCCGGTGGTGCCGAGGCCCGCCACGAAGTGGGTGACGGACGGCAGGTCGGCGAGGATCTCCGGGCCGGTGGTCGCATAGTGCGCGCCCGCGTTGTCCGGGTTTCCGTACTGGTAGAGCATCACCCAGTCGGGGTGCTCGGCCGCCAGCTCCTTGGCGACGCGTACGGCGGTGTTGGAGCCGCCGGCCGCCGGCGAGGAGATGATCTCGGCGCCCCACATGGTGAGCAGGTCGCGGCGTTCCTGGGAGGTGTTCTCCGGCATGACGCAGACGATCCGGTAGCCCTTGAGCCGGGCCGCCATGGCGAGCGAGATGCCGGTGTTGCCCGATGTGGGCTCCAGGATGGTGCAGCCCGGGGTCAACCGGCCGTCCTTCTCGGCCTGTTCGACCATGTGGAGGGCGGGGCGGTCCTTGATCGATCCGGTCGGGTTGCGGTCCTCCAGCTTGGCCCAGATCCGCACGTCGTCCGACGGGGACAGGCGCGGGAGCCGTACGAGCGGGGTGTTGCCCACTGCGGCGAGCGGGGAGTCGTATCGCATCGGGCTCAGACCATGCCGCCGGCCACGGCCGGAAGGATGGTGACGCTGTCGCCGTCGGCCAGCTTGGTGGAGATGCCGTCGAGGAAGCGGACGTCCTCGTCGTTGAGGTAGACGTTCACGAAGCGGCGGAGCTGGTCGCCGTCGACGATGCGCTCGCGGATGCCGTTGTGCCGGGTTTCGAGGTCGGCGAGCAGGGCGGCGAGGGTGTCACCGCTGCCTTCGACCGCCTTGGCGCCGTCGGTGTAGGTGCGGAGGATGGTCGGGATGCGGACCTCGATGGCCATGGCTGGGCTCCTGTCGGATGGTGTGGCGGAGGGCGCGGCAGCGCGCGTGGTGCCGGTCGTACCGGTGGTGGTGCGTGGTGCTTACGCGGGGCCGCGGCTCAGACGGCAACGCGGCACGGACAGATTGCGCTGTCGAGGCGGCACAGGTCGACGTGCAGCCGTGCGGCCCCACATCCAAAGGCCCCCAGCAAGAGGGTGGACGCGGAGCGCAGCGTGACGGGCGTCGCGCCCGGCGTCTTTTCGCTCACGTCATGGGAAACCATGGGCTCATCGTATCGATTCCCGCCCCCCGGACCGAGGTGTGATCTCGCCATACGGGATTGAACCGTCCACCCTGCGGACAGGCTTCACGGACAACCTTCCGGGGAGGACCGCCGGACGGACCGCAGAGCTCACCGCCGGTTCATCGGCGCACGGCGCGGACCACCGTGTCGAGTGCCTCGGCCTCACCGACCGGACGGTGGACCACCTCGGCCACGACGAGGTCGGCATACGGCTCCCACGCCTCGCGTACGAACTCGACGCTGGACAGCACGCGCGCGTCCTGCGGACCCCCCGTGCCGTACTCAAGATTGCCGGCATCGTGGCCGACCAGCAGCAGCGTGCCGCCGGGCCGGACCGCCCGGCAGGCACTCGCCAGCACTGCAAGCATGTCCTGCCGGGGCAGTTGCAGATACGAGATCAGGGCCAGGTCGTAGGCGGCCTTTTCGGGGGTGTAGCGGGTGGCGTCGGCCACCGAGGCACGCACCGGCTCCTGGCCGCTGCCGACCGCGTCCCTGATCCGGCCGACGGCGACCGGTGAGAAGTCGATCGCGTCCACCCGCCACCCCCGGTCGGCCAGCCACAGGGCGTTGCGCCCCTCCCCCGCGGCCAGATCCAGGGCCCGTCCGGGTTTCAGACCGGAGGTCTCACGCACCACCCACCTGTTCGGCTCGACCGACCACACGCGCTCCACGGCCCGGTAACGCTCGTCCCAGTCGTCCGCGTCCATACGCTCTCTTCCACGTCGGTCTGCCGCGCCCGGCCCTGCCGGGCGGACCGGGCCTTCTCCCGCCGTAACGCTACGGGAAAGGCGGCTGCCGGAACCGCGTAACCGCTACCGGAGCGGCCCTCGGAGGGAAGCCCGAGCCGGACGGTTGTCGCCTGACTGTCCGCGCGAAGACGGATCAAGCACACGACCCCGGAGCCGAGAGGTCACAGCGCGAACACTTGCGCCCGCCCGTGCTCAGCGCGGAGCGGTACCGCCCGGGGGCTCTGCTCCCAGGAGGGCGAGCAGCCCGGGGAATCTCTTCTCGATGTCCGCGCGTCGCAGCCGGATGCCCTTGCGGTTGCCGTAGTCGACCTCGTCGATGAGACCCGCCTCGCGCAGGACGCGGAAGTGGTGGGTCTGGCTCTGCTTCGAGATCGAAAGATCGAACGAGTTGCAGCCCCGCTCGCTGTCGCTGCGGTCGGCGGCCAACTCCGTCATCACCGAACGACGGTGTCTGTCGGCGAGGGCGCGAAACACCGCCCCCAGATCGAGCGCATCGGCCTCCGGGCCGACCAGGTTCCTCCCGGCCATGCCGCACCTCCTTTAAGTACGTCTTGCATCGTACCTGAAAGATGTGCTCCACTGAGGTACCAAATCTTTTTTACCTTGGTTGGGATGCGCGGCCCCGTGCCGCCACTCCCTGAGACCCGGCCTCCGCACTCGCCGGGGACCTGGTCATCGACACTCCGAGAGGTCATCGTCATGAAGAAGCCCGAGGTGCTGATAGTCGGTGCCGGAATCGCAGGGCCCGCACTCGCCCACTGGCTCTCCCGGAACGGCTACCGGCCGACGGTCGTCGAACACGCCCGGCAGCTGCGCTCCGGCGGTAGCGCCATCGTCGTGAAGGGGCCCGCGATCCCGGTCGCCGACCGCATGGGCATCCTCCCGCAGCTCCGCGGACTCGCCACCCGCAATCGGTCACTGACCCTGCTCGACCCCGGCGGCAGGCGAATCCTGCGACTCCCGCTCACCTCGGACGAGGCGCCGACGGTCGAGGTGACCCGGGCCGACCTGTCCGAGGTGCTCCACCGGTCGGCGCAGACCGAGGCCGAGTTCTTGTTCGACGACACGGTCACCGCCCTCGACCAGGACGGAGGTGGGGTCGACGTCACGTTCCGGCGGTCCGCCCCACGGCGCTTCGACTTGGTCGTCGGTGCCGACGGGATGCACTCCACCGTACGGCGCCTGATATTCGGACCCGAGCGGCAGTTCGCGAGCGACCTGGGCCTGTACGGCGCGACCGTCCCGCTGGAACCCGGCGCCGTCGAGGACCCGAGCGAGATGACGATGCTGACTGTGCCGAACCGGATGCTGGTCGTCCACCCCTCGCGGACCACTCCGCTCGCGATCTTCACCTTCCGGGCCACACAGCCGGCCCCCCACGACCGCAAGAACATCGCCCTTCACAAGCAGACCGTGGCCGACGCCTACGCCGACGTGCGGTGGCGGGCACCGGAACTCGTGGCGGCGTTCCTCGACCACCCCGCTCCGTTCTTCGACCCCCTGACCACCGTCCGAGTGCCCTCGTGGTCCCGCGGACGGGTCGTACTGCTCGGGGACGCTGCGGCGGCGACAGCCCTGCTGGGGGACGGGTCCAGTATGGCGATGGCGGGCGCGTACGCCCTCGCGGAAGAGCTCGCCGCCCATCCCGGTGATCACGCCCGCGCCTTCGCCGCCTACGAGTCGCGGCTCCGCCGTGAGGTGGGTCCGCGGCAGCGACGCGTCGGTCTGCTCTCCAGGCTCATGGTGCCCCGCACCCGGCCGGGCCTCGCGGTGCGCAACACGGTGGCCGGCGCGGTCGGCCGCACGAACCGGATCGCCTCTCGCGAAACCGCGAACCGGTAGACCGAGCCCGCACCGACCGGTCACCGCTCGGTGCACAGCTCCGCGACAGCTCTCAGCCGGGTCGGCGCCGCCACGCCCGACGAGGGCGAGGCCGAGCACGGTGCCGCCGCGGCCCGCCCGACCACGATCACGGCCTGCGAGCACCGAACGCAGGGGCAAGCACCGCCGACCCGGAACCCGAGAGCGTGAGGGGCCGCAGGAACGGAGACTCGCTCGCGCTGTTCAGCCTGACTTTGCACTGAAAGGTCTTGGGCGGCGGCCCCCGCCGGGGACCGCCGCCCAACCGCGGGATGTGTTCAGTCGCAGGCGAACCGGTTGTAGGGGACCTGGTAGGTGGCGTCGAGCTCATGGGCGTTGGTGCTGCTGGAGCCCTTGGCCTTCGCGTGCGCGGTGACCGTCGCGCTGCCGGTCTCGGTGGTCGGCTCGCCGGTGCGGAAGACCGCCGAGACCCTGCCGTTCGCGGGGACGTTCTTGAAGGTCCGCTCGCCGTAGGACGTCTTCACGGTGAGGGTGGCCTTGTGTGCCGACCGGTTCCGGGCGGACACCTGGATCTGTGTCTGGTCCTTGACGCAGCGGGTCACCGCACTCGATGTGACGGGTACGGAGCCCGGCGGGGTCGGGTCCTTGGGGAGCACCGTGACGGTGAACTTCTTGAGCGGTGCCACGTTGCCCGCTGCGTCCACGGAGCGGTACTCGATCTGGTGGGTGCCGTATCCGGGCAGCCGCTTGGTGAACGGCGAGGTGGACAGACCTCCCGTGCCGAGGTTGCCGTAGATGAGGTCGTCCACGTTCGTTCCGGTGGGAGTGAACAGGAAGGGCTTGGAACCGTCCGTAGGCCAGCCGAAGTAGTGGAACCACCCGTCGCCGTCGACCCGGAATTCCGAGGTCAGCGCCCCTGGCTGGTCGTCGTGTGCCGTGAGGCCGAGGCTGAAGGAATCCTTGACGGTGTAGTGCGGTGTGCCGTCGCTGTTCCGCGAGACGCTGACCGGGTCCGACACGAGGTAGCTGGTGGTTGCCGCCGTGTTGTCGACGGTCCACCGCTCGGTTGCCGCGGGCGAGGAGGGCTTGCGTGCATCGCTCACGCTGACGTTGACATGGTGGGTGCCCTTCCTGAGCCGGAGGCCGCCGAGATCGAGACTCGTCGAATGCGCCACGACATGGCCGTCGAGCCGCCACACCACGTTCAGAGCGTGGTCGCGCGGGTGACTCGGGTCGACCCACAGGACGTCAGTCGCTCCGACGGGCCGCTCGGTGGGCGTCGCCAGGGAGATCTTCGGAGCACCGTCGGCGGAGGATGCGGAGTGTGCGGATGGTGCGGAGTGCGCGGACGGTGCAGCGTGTGTCCCGACCGTCCACTCGCGCGTGGCCGTCATCTTGCGGCTGTCCCGAAGGGCGGGATCGCGGACGAAGTCCGTGTCGTCGACGACTTTCACGCCGATCGTGTCGCCCGCGCGTGCGTGGAGGTCCCGCACCTTGACGCTGCGGGCGCCGGCGACGGAGTGGACCACCTTGCCGTTGACGCTCCAGATGGCGTCGAGTTCGTGGTGGACCGGGTGAACGGTGTCGATCCACAACTCGTCGGCGGGGCCCACGGGTCCATCGGTGGACGTCGAGTCCTCGATGAGGTTGACGGCCCCCGACAGGCCCGCCGTCATCCGTTCACGGCTCACCTGGTCCATGGAGTAGCCGAGCGTCTTCATCATCGAGTGCTGGCTCGGCCGCCAGACGCCCTCGGTGTAGTACATGCCGCCTTCGTACCGGCCGATGGTGCCGCCCGATTCGCTCTTCTCCCCGAGCCAGCGCCACCACTTGGCCTTCTGGTCACGCATCTGCTGCTCGGTCAGCAGGGTGTGGTGGGCCGAGTCGGGTTCACCACCGCTGTAGGTTCCGCTGGTCACTCCCCGGGAGTAGTAGTCGTACTCGTCCTGGAGACCGCCGAAGGAGTGGCCGAGCTCGTGCGGGGCGATCAGTGCCGACATGGCGTTGCCGCCGGTCGCGGTGGCGTAGGAGCCGCCCGCGCCGCCATAGGTGTCGCTGTTGGCCAGCGCGAGAATCTGATCCGTCTTCGGGGCCAGGGCCGCGTACTTCTTGGCCGCGTTGTCGTCCATCACGAGCAGCCGCTGAATTCCGCTCGTGGAGCAGCCGCTCCAGAGCTTCATCCCCAGAGGGGTGTTGCGCTTCGGGGAGCTCAGCTGAGGGTCGCAGCTGATTCCCGACTCCTTGGAGGGAGTCTCGACGGCGTAGACATTGATGTAGTTCCGGTAGCTCTTGTAGGGCTCAAGGCTCCAGAGCACGTTCAGCTGTTGGTCGACCTGGTCGAGGAATGTGGGCATCTCGGACGCGGTGTAGCCGTCTCCGAGTACCACCAGGTTCCAGCGATTGGCCGGGTCGCCGGTCACCTGGACCGGGACGACCTTCGCGTCGTCGGCCGCGGCACTCACCGGAGTGCCGGCCGCCGGTCTTCCGGCACCCGTCGCGGCAGGCGCGGCGGCCATCGCGCCGAAGGCTACGGCCACCGCGACAAGTGGCCGCCATATACGTTTCACAAGAAAGCTCCTTGACCTGTCTCCGGGCCCGACGAGCCTTCATACGACGGCTTGCCGTGAGGACATGTCAATCCTCCGGCTGCAGAGATCTCGGCTGTGCGCTGAGAAGCCCTCACGCAGTGACCGCAGGTGTCGCCGGACCCGGCAGGTCTCAGGGGACGACGGTCACTTCCTCCTCGGTGACCACGCCTTCGGCGATGCGGTACGAGCGGAACTGGAAGGGCCCGGCGCCGTCCGTGTCGGCGGTGGAGACGAGGACGTAGTGCGCGCCCGGCTCGTTCGCGTATGTGATGTCCGTACGGGAGGGGTACGCCTCAGTCGCGGTGTGCGAGTGGTAGACGATCACCGGCTCCTCGTCGCGGTCGTCCAGGTCGCGGTAGAGCTTGAGCAGGTCGGCCGAGTCGAACTCGTAGAACGTGGGCGAGCGGGCCGCGTTCAGCATCGGGATGAACCGCTCGGGGCGGCCGGAGCCCTCCGGGCCCGCGACCATGCCGCATGCCTCGTCGGGGTGGTCGGCGCGGGCGTGCGCCACGATCTGGTCGTACAGGGCCTGGGTAAGGGTCAGCATGCCGTCAGGATAAGCAGCAGGACCAAGGGGCCGCGGGCACGCGTCAGGCAGGGTGGCGGTGGGCGACGGGTGGGCAGGCTCGTACCGGAGTGTGGTACGAGCCTGCCCACATGCTGGGAAAAGGGTGGCGAGAAGGCCGTTTCCGGTCAGCTCTCGCGCTTGGCGAAGGCCGCGCCCTGCGGGTTGCGGGCCCGCAGCACCAGATAGGTGACGCCGAGCAGCAGGGCCCAGAAGGGCGCCGCGTACAGCGAGACCCGGGTGTCCTTGTCGATGCCCATCATCACGATGACGAGGGCGATGAAGGCGAGCGAGAACCAGCTGGTCCAGGGGGCTCCGGGTGCCCGGAAGCTGGACTTCGGGAGTTCGCCGCGCTCGGACTTGGCGCGGTAGCGGATCTGGCAGATGAGGATCACGATCCAGGCCCACATACCGGAGATGGTGGCGAAGGAGACGACGTAGTTGAACGCCTGGCCCGGCCACTGGTAGTTGATCCAGACACCGACGAGCATCAGTGCGGCGGAGACGGTGGTGCCCAGGAGCGGGGTGCCGCTCTTCGTCAGGGACGTGAACGCCTTCGGACCCTGGCCGTTGAGCGCCAGGTCGCGCAGCATCCGGCCGGTGGAGTACATGCCGGAGTTGCAGGAGGAGAGGGCGGCGGTCAGCACGACGAAGTTGACGATGCCCGCGCCGACGCCCAGGCCCATCTTCTGGAAGGCGGCGACGAAGGGGCTGACTCCGGGGTGGAACTCGGTCCACGGGACGACCGAGAGAATCATGATCAGGGCGCCGATGTAGAAGACCGCGATACGCCAGGGCACGGTGTTGATGGCCTTGGGCAGAACCTTCCTGGGCTCCTTGGACTCCCCCGCGGTGACCCCGACCAGCTCGACGGCGAGGAAGGCGAACATCACGATCTGCAGGGTCATCAGGGTGCCGGTGATCCCCTTGGGGAAGAAACCGCCCTGGTCCCAGAGGTGGGCGACGCTCGCGGTGTCGCCCGCGTCCGAGAAGCCGACGGTGAGGATCCCGGCACAGATGAGGATCATGCCGATGATCGCGGTGACCTTGACCATCGAGAACCAGAACTCCAGCTCACCGAAGAGCTTCACGGATATCAGGTTCACGCCGTAGAGGATGAACGTGAAGACCAGCGCGGAGAGCCACTGGGGAATGTTCCACCAGAAGGTCATATAGGTGGCGGCCGCGGTGACTTCGGTGATGCCGGTGACGACCCAGAAGAGCCAGTACGTCCAGCCGGTGACATAGCCCGCGAAAGGGCCGATGAACTCGCGTGCGTACTCCGAGAAGGAGCCGGAGACCGGGCGGTACATGAGCAGTTCGCCCAGGGCCCGCATGATGAAGAAGATGACCAGGCCGGCGATGGCGTAGGCGAGTATGAGGCTCGGTCCGGCCTTGGATATGGCCTTGCCGGCGCCGAGGAAGAGGCCGGTGCCGATGGCACCGCCGATCGCGATCATCTGGATCTGGCGGGCCCCGAGGCCCCGCTTGTATCCCTCGCCCGATCCGGCGTCCTCGGCCGCAATGCCGTCGTGCTCCTGGTCGACCTGCACTGAGGTCATGGTGTTGCGCCTTTCTCCATGCCGATCCGGCCTGACGAGGCTCGGATCGACTGTGACGATCCTGGAGGGCAGAACCCGCGGATGGTGGAGTGCTGTCGGCGGTCGGCCTGACGTGGCGGCCCCGGGGGCGGGGGGTGGTGACCCCGGGTGGTCGTAAGATTTAACACGGCCGGGAAAGAGATCCTCCCGGGAAAATGTGACTCACGCCACTGGAAGAACCGGACGAAAAGCACCGGGCGGAGCAAAGCATTCCGCCACGGTGACGTCATCGTTATCCGGATTTGAGCGTCCTTTGAGCGGACGGTCAGGCGGACAATCAGGTGGTGACCGGGTGGACCGCGCCCCCGGGGGGCGACGGGGGCGGACGGCTCAGGACCCGTTACGGCATCAGCGTCTCGACGAGCGTTTCCTGCAGCGCGCCGAGCCAGAGGTAGGCCATCACCATCGGCTTGCGGGGATCGTCGTCCGGAAGCCGGTACAGCCCCCCGTCGGCGGATTCGGCCTCCTCGTCGTCCGAGACTTCGAGGCGGGTGCCGATGGTCAGCCGGAGGTCGTTGAGCGCGCCGAGCCAGTGGCGCGAGTCGTCGGGCGAGAGCGTGACCAGCACAGTGCCGTCGGGGAGGGCGCGCTCGCGGTCACCGTCCGCGCCCTTCGCACCGCCTGCCGCACCCGCGGCCTCTGCCCCTGCCCCTGCCCCTGCCCCTGCCTCATCGAGCGTCCGTACGAGGGCGAGCGCGTCCTCGCGCTTGCGGGTGCGCAGGTCGTTCTCGGTGAAGCGGCGGAACTCGGACGAGAAGTCGGGCTCCTCGTCGCCGTACGCGTCCGGGAAGAGGCGGGCGAGCGCCGGGTCGTCCGGCGGCTTGCTCGGACCCTCGGCGAAGAGCGAGGCCAGCGGGTCCTCCCCGTCGACCGGCTCCTCACCGGGGCCGACCAGCTCCAGGAGCTGGACCGCGAGCGAGCGCAGGATGGACATCTCGACCTCGTCGAGCGCGACGGCCGCACCGCCGCCCGGCACCGCGTCGAACTGTCCGGCCATCAGTTGCGGTCCTGGGTGAGAGTGGCCCACAGGCCGTAACCATGCATCGCCTGCACGTCGCGTTCCATTTCCTCACGGCTGCCGCTGGAGACCACTGCCCGGCCCTTCTGGTGCACGTCGAGCATCAGCTTGTGGGCCTTGTCCTTCGAGTAGCCGAAGTAGCTCTGGAAGACGTAGGCGACATAGCTCATCAGATTGACCGGGTCGTTGTGGACGAGCGTCACCCAGGGCACATCGGGCTCGGGGACCTCGAAGGTCTCCTCGGCCGATTCGGGACGTTCGATCTCTACGGGGGCGACACTCACGCCTCCCATGCTGCCACCCGTGGAGTGGCGGCGCACACACCGGTCCCTAGATCTCGTCACTCTGACGAAATAGGGGGTAGCATCCTTCGTACGCCCCATCGAGAGGGGAACAGCCCCGGGAGACCCGGCCGGCAGAGCCGGACCGGCCCGGACGAAAGTGCGAGGTTGACCGTTGTGAACGTTGCGGACCTTGGCCTGCCGGTGCATGTGCCGTCGACAGCGCTCTTCACGGACCAGTACGAGCTCACGATGCTCCAGGCCGCCCTGAAGGCCGGCACGGCCGACCGCAGGTCGGTCTTCGAGGTCTTCACCCGGCGGCTGCCCGAGGGCCGCCGCTACGGCGTCGTGGCGGGCACCGGGCGTGTCCTGGACGCCGTGGAGAACTTCCGCTTCGACGAGGACCAGCTCCGCTTCCTGCGCGAGCAGGAGATCGTCGACGGACCCACCGCCGAATGGCTCGCGTCCTACCGGTTCGGCGGCGACATCTGGGGCTATCCGGAGGGCGAGGTCTACTTCCCCGGCTCGCCGGTGCTGCGGGTCGAGGGCTCCTTCGCGGAGTGCGTCCTGCTGGAGACCGTGATCCTCTCGATCCTCAACCACGACTCGGCCATCGCCGCGGCGGCCTCCCGGATGAACGCGGCGGCCGGCGGCCGGCCGCTGATCGAGATGGGCGCCCGCCGCACCCATGAGCTGGCGGCCGTCGCATCGGCCCGTGCCGCGTACGTCGGCGGATTCTCCACCACCTCGGATCTGGCGGCCGGGTTCCGGTACGGCATCCCCACCGTCGGCACGAGCGCCCACGCGTTCACGCTGCTCCACGACGACGAGCGGCAGGCGTTCACCGCCCAGGTCGCCTCGCTGGGCGGGGACACCACCCTGCTGGTCGACACGTACGACGTGGCCGAGGCGGTCCGTACCGCCGTCGATGTGGCCGGGCCCCAGCTGGGCGCCGTCCGTATCGACTCCGGGGACCTGCTGCTCGTCGCGCACAAGGTCCGCCAGCAGCTGGACGCGCTGGGCGCCACCGGGACGAAGATCGTGGTCACGTCCGACCTGGACGAGTACGCCATCGCCTCACTGGCCGCGGCGCCCGTCGACGCGTACGGGGTCGGCACCCAGCTCGTCACCGGCAGCGGGCACCCCACCTGCTCGATGGTCTACAAGCTGGTGGCCCGCGCCACGTCGGCCGACCCGCAGGCGCCGCTCCGGCCCGTGGCGAAGAAGTCGCTGGGCGCCAAGACGTCGCGCGGCGGACGCAAGTGGGCGGCGCGCAGGACCGACGCCGACGGGATCGCCGAGGCCGAGGTGATCGGCACCGGCGAGGTGCCCGCGGACTTCCAGGACCAGCAGCTCCTGGTGGAGCTGGTGAAGGGCGGCGAGGTCGTCGAGCGCGAGCCGCTGGACGCGGTGCGTGAACGCCATCTGGCCGTCCGGGCCACCCTGCCCATGTCGGCGTTCCAGCTGTCCCGGGGCGAGCCGGTCATCCCGACCGAGTACGTCTGATCCGCGGTGCGGGGGTAATCACGGGCGCGCCCGGTAACCACGGACCCGTCCCGTACCGCACAGACCGTACGGATGAACCACTCCCGTACGCATGAACCGCAGGTGAGCGGGAATGGAACGGCTGTCGGGACCGCCTCCCGCTCCGGCGCACGCCCTCCTTCCGCCACCCCCCTTCTCCCCCAGGACAAGGATTCCGCCATGCACCGCGCCCTGATCGTCGTCGATGTGCAGAACGACTTCTGCGAAGGCGGAAGCCTCGCGGTCGCGGGCGGCGCCGATGTCGCCGCCGCCGTCACCGACCTGATCGGCCAGTCCACGGCCTGTTACCGGCATGTGGTGGCCACCCGTGACCACCATGTGGACCCGGGCAACCACTTCTCCCGGAACCCGGACTTCGTCCACTCCTGGCCGCCGCACTGCGTGGCCGGCACGGAGGGAGTGGGCTTCCACCCGAACTTCGCGCCCGCCGTGGCGTCCGGCGCCATCAGCGCCGTCTTCGACAAGGGTGCCTACGCGGCGGCGTACAGCGGCTTCGAAGGCCAGGACGAGCACGGTGTGCCGCTGGCCGACTGGCTGCGGGCCCGCGAGATCGAGGCGGTCGACGTGGTCGGGATCGCCACGGACCACTGTGTGCGGGCGACGGCGCTCGACGGGGTGCGGGCCGGGTTCGGCACGCATGTGCTGCTGGGCCTGACGGCCGGCGTGTCCGGGGCGACGACGGACCGGGCGCTGGAGGAGATGCGGGCGGCCGGTGTGGAGCTGACCGGCAAGCCGATGGCTGCCTGAAGGCTGCTGCGGTCCACGTCACAGCCCGCCCAGGTCACGTCCCGCCTCACAGCCCGCCCAGATCACGTCCGGTCCAGGTCATCTCCTGTACAGGTCACGTCCTGTCCGGACTCAGACGCCCTCGCCGAGCAGTGCTCTGATCGGATGCCAGAGCTCCGCCTCCTCCTGCGGCGCCGCGCGCCACAGGAGCCCGTCCGGATGGTGCAGGACGGCTGTGATCTCGTCCGGCGTCGGTGGCTGCGCGTTACCCCGCAGATACACCGCGCGCATCCCCAGATTCCGCACCCGGGTCAGGGCGCGGGCCCGGTTCAGGGCATGGACGAGGATCCGGACATGGGTCATCCGGTCCGGGCTCGGCAGGGTGAGTGCGACCACCACGCTGCCGTTCGGAAGTCTGCTGAATCCGCCACCAGGCATACCGTTCATCTCCCCCGTGAGACGTTGTGTCAATAAGAGCCGTGCAAGAGGCACCTAAACACGATCGGCCGCCGCCCGCTAGAGGGCGACGGCCGATCATGCTCTGACCTGCGAAGATGTGACTCAGCTGTGCGAGGCGCCGACCTGAACCGTGATCGTCGAGCCATCCACGGGCTGCTGGATGATCGAGATCCGGGTGTTGGTGTCAGTTACCTTCACGCTTCCGGTCTCGTTCTCCTTGTACCAGTACGTACCCTGGTGATCATCGAAAACCGGCCGGCCGAGCTGCGGCAGGACCCGCTTGGCGACATCCGCGTTGTGCAGCGTGAAGCCGGGCGTCGGGAACCAGCTGAACGGCGCGTCGAAGGGCTGGACCTTGTTCCGCATCAGCGAGCCGTCCGCCCACTTCATCGGCTTGGCGTGCGAGTCCACCGGCAGGATCAGACCCTGGCCGGGGTGGGCGCTGACGTTGTTGTCGGGCTGCGAGGTGTCCCACTGCCAGATCATCAGGCCGCGCTGGTACGGGTAGTACTCCACCCAGTCCGGACGGGTCTTCGAGAAGCCGAAGTTGTACGGGCCGGTCTTCAGCGTCTGGTCGTACGACACGTACTGGCGGTTCTCCGCGATGTAGTACTGCGGGTAGTCCTTGGTGAAGGACTCACCGATCCGCGAGAAGCCCTTCGCCGTCCAACCGGCGTCGTCCGTCTCGGCGTTGTCCGTGAAGAGCGGGGCGCCGTCGGCGTTCACCGAGATCTTGTCGGCCGCGAAGCCCTTGCCCGCGACACCGCCGTCGGACGAGTAGCGGAAGCGGAGGTCGATCTTCTTGCCCGCGTAGGCGTCCAGCGGGTAGGAGAGGGTCTTGTACGCCTCGGACGTACCGGTCAGCGCGGGCTTGTCACCGCCGTCGCGCGGGATCTGCGCTCCGTCCGCCTTTCCGTCGATCGCGGTCCAGTTGGCGCCGCCGTCCGTCGAGACCTCGGTGTAGAGGAAGTCGTAGTCCTTCTCGATGTCCCACCAGCCCGAAAGGTCAAGAGTGGCCTTGGACTTGCCGGTCAGGTCGACCGGGCGGGTCAGGGTGTTGGAGAGGTCGTCGCCCATCCCGCTCCACCACTGCTTGGAGCCCTCGGCCGGCTTGGTGATGGTCGTGGTGACGGGCTTGTCCGGCAGCGAGACGACGAGCGCCTGCTTGTTCCTGGTGTTGTACTCCGAGACACCGAGCTTGTGGGTCGACTTCTTCGCGGCCTTCGCCGTGTCGTAGTCCAGCCAGCCCAGCTGGAGCTTGTCCCACGCGGACATGTCACCCGGCTTGTTGCCGATGGCGTTGTTCCCGGTGCTCAGCCAGGAGCCCGCCGACATCAGCGACCAGAAACCGACGCTGTTCTCGGCTGTGTTGGTGGTGTCGTACTCGTCCGGCAGGCCCAGGTCGTGGGCGTACTCGTGGGCGAAGACACCGAGGCCGCCGTTCTCCGGCTGCATGGTGTAGTCGCCGACCCAGATACCGGAGTCGCCGATCGGGGCGCCGCCCGACTTGTTTCCGGCCGGGCCGGTCTTGCCGGTGTCCGTGCCGTAGACGTACGAGCGGTGCGCCCAGAGCGCGTCGGCGCCCTGCGCGCCGCCGCCGGCGGACTCGTCCTCGCCGGCGTGCACGATCTGGAAGTGGTCGATGTAGCCGTCGGGCTCGTTGAAGTTGCCGTCGCCGTCGTAGTCGTAGCGGTCCCACTGGTCGTAACCGGCCAGGGTCGCCTTGATCTGCGCGTCGGTCTTCCCGGCCGCCTTCTGGGCCTTGGCCCACGCGGTGACACCGTCGCGGACCAGGTCACCGGCGTTGGCGCAGATGCTGGATCCGCAGTAGTTGGAGCCGTAACGGGCCTCGTTGTACGGGACGGTGACCCAGTCGGCGACCTCGCCGTCGACGGAGTAGCGGCCGGACGAGGTCTTCTCGTAGTACGACTTGAGCGAGTCCTTGCCCTTGCCGGTACCGAAGTAGAGGTCCTGGAAGTGCTGGCGGTTGTAGTCCGCCTGCCAGGCCGTGCTGTTGTCCTTCTTGCGGTCCGGCTGGGCGATCTTGTTGTGCGCCGGTCCCGGTGTGCCGCCGTACTTCTTCACCGGCGGCTTGGGCCCGTCGGGGCCGTCCGGGTCGTACATGGTGCTGTTGTCGACCGTGTCGCCGAACTGCACCAGGATCGTGAATATCTTGTCGGTCTTCTCGCGGCCCAGCTCGACGTACTTCTTGTCGTCGAGGCGCACCACCCGGGAACCGCCGTGCGACTGCACCTTCTTGTGGCCGGATATGACCTGTTGCAGCGCCGACTGGCGTTCCTTGTTCTGCTGCTTGGAGAACGGCCCGTCCAGATTGTGCTTCTGGCCCTTGGGCTGCGTCGCCGGGTCGCGGCGGTCGATCTTCTTCGATGCCGCGCTGCCCGTGGGGGCCTTGGTGTCGGCCTGGGCGGTGGCGTACGCCGAAGCGGTGGCCGTGGTCGCGGCGATGGCCACGAGTACGGCTGCCACACGGGTCGTTGCCCGTCTCTTGATATTCACTTGGTGCTGTCCTCCCCGAACGCGTCGCAAGTGACGACATTCGACCGGAGGTGCAAGAGAAAAGACAGATCTTGACTTGAACATAGCAACTGCATTATGCAGAGCGCCGTTTCCGGTATCCGGACGGCTCACAGCGTCCACACAGCAGCCGCACACCTGAGCCCTACGTTCTGCGGTGAACCTCACGGAGGGTCAACAGGCGCGTCGGCCCGGCCGGTGCGGTGGGGGCGTGACTCCGTGCGCCCCCCGTGCACCGGCACCGTGGGTTAGGCGACGCTTACTGATGGTTCCGCTCGGGCATCCGTCGGATTAGAGTCGCGCTCGACGTATCCGCCGACACGCCCCGCCGAGTCGACCACCCATCGCTGTCCCTAGGACGGAAATCGCCATGACGCGTCCGACTGCCGCACAGTACTTGTATGGTTCGGCCACCGTCGTCTTCTCGACCCTCGCGATGCTGCTGCTCTCGCGCACCTCGTCGGGCATCGGAGTCGCGGTCATCGTCGTGGCGGCGCTGGTCCTCGGTCTGCTGGTCGCGGTGACCGTGCCCATGCCGAGGACGGCCCATCCGGCCGACCGGGCCGGAGCCGCGGAGTCCGGTACGGACCGGGCCACCGCTGCCGGTTCCGCGGCCACGCCGCCCGGACCGCGGGCGACCGGCCGGACCGCCACCGCCGAACGGGTCGGCGGCCACTCACTGCGCGGCTGAGCCGCTGAACCCCAGGGCCGCCCGATCGGCCGGGCGACGGACTACCGGTCCGGACGACCGCCCACCGGCCGGCTACCGACCGACCCCCTGCCTACGGTGTCGTGACCACCACCACGGTCTTCGCCGCCTTGTCGTGCAGCCCCTGTTTGTACGGCCGGTCGAAGAAGCTCCAGCCGCCGCAGATCGCGGTCCACACACAGGCGCAGCAGAACACCGCGGGCAGCCACAGCACGGCCGCCCTGACGAACGCCGCCTGGGAGGTCGGGACGGCGCCGTCGTTCAGGTTGGCGGTCCGCAGCCCGAAGAGCCCCTTGCCGACGGTCTGCCCGTTGCGCTTGACCGTCATGAGCGTGTCGTAGCCGATGTAGAGAACCGCCGCGATCAGGCTCTGGCCCACCGAACGGCCGTAGTTCATATGGTCCGTGTTGTACCGCAGCCCGCCGAAGATCAGTGAGATCAGCCAGACCACCACGGCCACGATCACGATGTCGATGATGCGGGCCAGCACCCGCTTGCCGCTGGGCGCGAGGGGCGGCATCCCGGCGATCGGCTGGTCACCGCCGTAGGCCCGGCCGCCGCCGTAGGCGTTCGGATCGTACGGCGGGGGCATCCCGCCGCCGTACGGGCCACCACCACCCGGGGGCGGGGGCGCCCCGCCCCCGTACGGATCGCTGCCGCCGGCGGGCGGGGGCGGAGGCGATCCGTACGGGCTGCCGCCGCCGGGCGGGGGCGGCGGCTGGTCGTCCTGCGGCCTCTTGCGGAACGGGTCGTCCTCGGGGGGCTCTCCGGGCGGCGGCTGATCGGTACTCATCTCCCGAGTCGACCGCGCCGGGCGGGGCCCCGCATCCGGTCGGGGCCGTACGGGTGAGGCCGCGTCAGCCCGCCGCCACGAAGGTCCGTGCGGCCTTGTCGTGCAGACACTGCCGCCAGGGCCGGTCGAAGAGGCACCAGATCACGTTGACGACGCCCACCACGAGCAGCCCCAGCACCCCGTACAGCAGCCAGCGGACGACCGCGCCACCGAAGGACGGCGGCTCGTACGACTCCAGGTCGCGGACCTGGACCCGGCAGAGCCGTTTGCCGAGGGTACGGCCCCACTTGGCGGTCGGCAGGGCCTCGTACAGCAGGCCCAGGACGAGGAACGCGCCGATGACGGCGCCCAGATATCCGGCCGTGGTCCCGTCGAGCAGCCAGACCGTGACAGTGGTCCCGGAGAGCTTCGCCTCGTCGATCTTGCTGTTGATGTGGTCGGCGGCCTTCGTCAGGAACGGTACGGCGATGGCCCCGGCCACCGCCCCCAGCACCACGGTGTCGATCAGCCGGGCAGCGAACCGCCTGCCCAGGGCCGCCGGACGGGCGGCGGCCTGCGCGCGGGCCGCCGCCTGGAACGGGTCCTCGACCGGAGGCTTCCAGGGCGGCAGCCGCTCCTGGTCGGCCCCTTCGCCGGAGCGGGCGAGCTGCTGCACCTGCTGCGGCCAGGAGGGGGCCTGCGGACTGCCCGCTTCCGGATACGGCTGGGCCTGGACCGGCGGGGACTGGAGCTGCGGGGGCTGCGGCTGCGGGGTCTGCGTCGGAACGGCCTGGGCCGACGGCAGGCCCTGCTGCGGGAGGTGGGGCGGCTGCTGGAACTGCGGCTGCGGCTGGGGCTGTTGCTGCACGGGCTGTTGCGGCGGCTGGGACTTCGGGGACACGGCGCGGATCGACAGGGTGCCGTCCGTCCTGTTCGTACGGGCCGCTCCGCCACCCGTACGCCCACCCGCCCCGGCGCTCGCGCCGTCGGCGGGGCCGCTTCCGGGACCGCCCCGCGATCCGTCCCCCGGGCGCAGCGCCCGCAGGGTCACCGTGTCCGACGGCGGGTCCTGGCGGCCCCTGGGGAGTGCGGGCCGGGACGCCTCCTGTCCGGCGGGCAGCTCGGCGCGGCGCGGCTCCGGCACCGGCCGGCCGGGCTCGGACGGGCCCGCGGGCTGCGCGGTGCCGCCGGAGTGCGTGGCGCTCCCGGGCTGCGCGGTGCCGCCGGGCTGCTGCTCGGGGCCACCGGGCCTGGCCGGTGCCTCGGCCGGAGTGCGCGGGTCGGGGCCGCCCCAGGAGACCCGGCGGTCGCGGTCGCCGCCGAAGCCGCCCTGGCGGGAGGCGTCGGCCTGCCAGGCGGACGCCGGTTCCTGCGGACCGCCGTACTCCGGCTCCTCGTCGAAGAAGACCGGCCCGGTCTGTTCGGCCTGCGGAACATCGGAGGCGTCGGACGCGCCGGACGGTCTGTGCACGGCGGGCAGCGGTGCGGCGGGAGCTGATGCCGTGCCGCCTGGCGGTACCGGCATGGGCTGGTCGCCGTCGGCGGGGGCCGGACGGCTCGTACCCGGCACCCACGAAGCACCGTTCCAGTACCGCACATATCCGGGAATCGATGGATCTGGGTAATAGCCAGGGGTGGGGCTGCCGTCGCCGGTTGCCGGGGTTGGGGCGCTCATCACCGTGGTCCCGTATCTCCTTGAGAGCCGCAATTCAAGGCTCCACATCTATCAGACCGCCGTGGGCCCACGGACCGGTCCTGTCGCATCGACCACTTTCCGGTCATCGCCAAATCATCCTCGAAACCCGCGTAATGAATGCCGGGCAGGGTGCTCTCACCCTGTACGGCCCGCCGTTGGGCGTACGTACGAGGAGAGGAAGCGCACGCCATGCACACCGTGGTGGAACGTGAACTGGAGCTCAAGCTGGTGCTGTCGCCCGAGCGAAGCATCCCTGTCCCTGCCCGGCTTTCCTACAGCACGGGGGACCCCTACGCCGTGCACGTCAGTTTCCACATCTCATCGGACACGCCGGTGAACTGGTCGTTCGCCCGTGAGCTGATGGTCGAGGGGGTGTTCAGGCCGTGCGGCCACGGCGACGTACGGATCTGGCCCACCAAGGTGAACGCGAAGAGCGTGGTCTGTATCGCGCTCTCCTCACCCGACGGGAACGCCCTGCTCGAAGCCCCGACCGCCCAGGTCTCCGCCTGGTTGGAGCGGACCCTGCGGGCCGTGCCGCCCGGCTCCGAGAGCACCCATCTGGCGATCGACGACGGCCTGGCGGAGCTGCTCACCCCGCTGCCCGCCGACGATCTGTGGATGTGCGACCCGTGGCCCTCGGACGAGTCCGACGAAGACGGCCGGTGACCGCGGGGCGCGCCGGGGCCGGGGTTCGGACGCGCCGGGCCGGAGGACACACCGGGGCCGGAGATCACACCGGGGCCGGGGCTCAGAACAGTTTGCCCGGGTTGAGCAGCCCGAGCGGGTCGAAGGCCGCCTTGACACCGCGCTGCATCTCGACACCCACCGGCCCCAGTTCGCGCGCCAGCCACTCCTTCTTGAGTACGCCCACGCCGTGTTCGCCGGTGATCGTGCCCCCCAGTTCGAGGCCGAGCGCCATGATCTCGTCGAAGGACTCGCGCGCCCGCCGCGACTCGTCGGCGTCGTCGTGGTCGAAGCAGACGACGGGGTGGGTGTTGCCGTCTCCGGCGTGGGCGCAGACACCGATGGTCAGATCGTGCTTCTCGGCGATGACCGCGGTGCCTTCGAGCATCGCACCGAGCTTCGAACGCGGTACGCAGACATCGTCGATCATCGTCGCGGACTTGACGGTCTCCAGCGCGGTCAGCGAGAGCCTGCGCGCCTGGAGGAGCAGCTCCGACTCGGCCTCGTCGTCGGCGGGGACGATCTCGGTGGCGCCTGCCGCCGCGCAGAGTTCACCGACCGCCGCCAGATCGGCCTCGGGGTCGGCGCTGTCGAACGCGGCGAGCAGCAGGGCCTCGGTGGTCTCGGGGAGGCCCATCTGCGCCATCGCGTTGACGGCCCTGATGGTCGTACGGTCCATGAGTTCGAGGAGTGAGGGTGTGTGACCGCGCTCCATGATCCGGCAGACCGCGTCGCAGGCGGCCGCGGCCGACGAGAACTCGGCGGCCAGGGCGAGCTGGCGCGGCGGGGCCGGCTTCAGCGCGACCACGGCCTTCACGACGATCCCGAGGCTGCCTTCGGAGCCGACGAAGAGCCGGGTCAGGTCGTATCCGGCGACGCCCTTGGCGGTGCGGCGGCCGGTCGTCAGCAGCCGTCCGTCGGCGAGTACCACCTCAAGGCCGAGTACGTACTCGGCGGTCACCCCGTACTTCACACAGCACAGGCCGCCCGCCGCCGTGCCGATGTTCCCGCCGATGGTGCAGGTCTCCCAGCTGGAGGGATCCGGCGGGTAGTACAGCCCCTGGTCGGCCGCGGCCCGGGAGAGCACCGCGTTGACGACGCCCGGCTCGACGACGGCGATCCGGTCGACGGGGCTGATCTCCAGGATCCGGTCCATCTTGGTGAGGGAGAGGACGATACAGCCGTCGACGGCGTTGGCGGCGCCGGAGAGACCGGTGCGGGCGCCCTGCGGGACGACAGGTGTACGGAGGGCCGTCGCCGTCCGCATGACGTGCTGGACCTGCTCGGTGGTGCGCGGCAGGACGACGGCGGCGGGCGCCCCGGCGTCGCAGAAACCGGCGGTGTCCCTGGCGTACGAAGCCATCACGTCCGGGTCGCTGATCAGGGCTTCGGCCGGGAGCCCGGTACGCAGGCGTTCGAGCAGATCATTCATGATCCCAGCCTGGCACCGGGGGCGCCCGGCTGGGAAGGGGTGGGCCCCAGGCGGGGTATGTGGCCCTGCTCGCCCGCCTGGAAGAGCGGGAGGACCCGGGGCGGGGGCGTGCGGCCGTCAGCGACACCGGCGGGAGAGCCCGGTCAGCGGGGTTCGTGGGAGAGCAGGGTGCCGAGCGGGCCGAGGTCCAGGTTGAGGTCCTCGCGGCGCAGCCCGTGGTGGGTGCAGAGTTCCGTCATCCGTTCGTCCAGGAGCATCAGGGTGGTGCCCACCCGTTCCTCCTGCTCCTCGGTGAGCTCGCCGCTGTCGAACCGGCGGAGCGCCTGGCGCTCGACCAGCTGCCGCAGCAGTTCGACCACGGTCAGGACGAGCGAGGCCAGGTCGCGGCCCGCGCTCTCGGGGTCGATGTCGATCCGGGCGTCGCTCACAGTGGTCCCCCGTCGGCCCAGGGTGCGGGGACCCGTTCGCTGACGGACGCCAGCAGTGCGTGCAGCGAGAGCCTGACCAGCGGGACCTCGGCGATGGCGATCACCAGGTCGCCGCTGATGACGACGCCGGTGCCGAGCACCCGGTCGAGCAGGTCGACCAGCGGGACGCCGATGGGGGCCGCGGCCTCCGGGCCCTGCCAGGGGACGGGGTTACGGGTGCCCGGCATGAACGCCTCCGTCGGTGAACGAGTAGGGGGCCCACGGGCCCGAGACCTCGATCTCGATGCCGTCGAGGCCCGTGGCGGTACGCAACCGCCCGATGGTGCGCGCCAGTTGACCGCTTCGCTCCTCGGCGAGCAGATAGGCGGCGTTCATGATCTGGGTGCGGCCCCGGCCGGTGGCCTCGGGGCCGTGCGGCCTGCGCCGTACCGAACCCACCGCCAGCTCCCGTACCGCGCTGTCCACCTGTTCGGCCGCGGACATTGCGCTCTCCTGGCGCAGTTCCCGCTGCTGCCGGGCGCCGCGCAGCCGGTTCAGATAGGCGCGGCCGGTCTCGCGCTCCTGCCCGGGGGCCGGGTCCGCGGGCGGCCCCGCGGGCGTCGGCCCGGCGGGCGCGGTCGGCCCGGCCCCGGGGCGGGGCTGCGCCAGGTAGACCTTGACGGCCCATTCGACGCGTCCCGCGATGCGGTCGAGCGCCGTACGGAAGCGCTCCCGGCCGGCGTCGAGAGCGGCGGTGGCACGCTCGTCCCCGAGGTAGAGCGTGGCCAGCGGGAGCGGCACCGTGGGGCCTCCGGCGGCGGCCGCGGTGACGACGTCGTGGTGGGCGCGTGCGCAGTGTTCGAGCTCGGCGGGGTCGGTGAGCCGCTCGCGCAGGGCGGCCTCCGAGAAGGCGTACGCCGGTACGTCCTGGACCACGGCCCGCAACGGGCCGAAGGGCAGGAAGCGCAGGGGCCCGCCCCCGGTGTGTCCGGGGGCGGGGCCGAGGCTCGCGGGACGGTCCGGCCCGCAGACCGCGAAGACGTAGGTGACCGGGGCGCCGCTGTCGTCGGCCGGGCCGGGCGGCAGGTGCGAGGGGGGAACCGGGGTGGGAGTCATCGGCGGCGCACTTCCCTCGGCCTCCCGGACTCGCCCGCGCTGTCGCCCTCCAGTGCGTCGAGGCGTTCGCGGAGCAGTTTGTTCTCCTCGGTCAGGGCGTTCTGCGCGGCGCGGGATGAGAGTGCCGGGTCCGTCTCCCACCAGTCGATGCCGGCCTTCCGCGCTGTCTCGACGGACGAGATGAACAGCCGCAGCCGGATGGTCAGCAGCTCGATGTCGAGCAGGTCGATCTTGATGTCGCCTGCGATGACGATGCCCTTGTCCAGGACCCGTTCGAGGATCTCGGCCAGATTGGCCGTCGAGGGCGCATGGGTCTCGGGCGGTGAGTCCCAACTGTCCACATCCGTCACGGTGTTCCCTCTGCTCCCTCTGTTCTCGGCCGTCTCCGTGCTGGCCCTGCGGTCTCGTTCATCTCCGCGCTCCCGGTGGTCCGTGGACACTCCGCGCCGGCGCCGCCGGCCTCCGGTCGAGGAGGTCGAGGAGCCGCTCCTCCTCGCGTTCGAACTGCGCCAGGCCGATCTCACCGTCGTCCAGGGACCGGTTGAGCGCGGCGAGCCGGGCGCGGATCACCCCGGGGTCGTGCAGTTCCTGCTCCGCGGCGTCCACCAGCCGGTCGGAGATCCAGACCACGCCGCGTACCGGCGCCAGCGGCAGGAGCAGGACGCCCGAGAGCAGACCCATGTCAGCCCCTGGCCGGGGCGGGTTCGGCGCCGACGAAGCTGTAGCAGGGCAGCGGCCCGGTCAGCCGGAGCTCCAGCCGGTCCGGGTGGGCCGCCGCGAACCGCTCGGCGACCTCGCGGAAGAGCGTCTCCTTGGCCCGCGGTACGAGGAACGAGGCGTTCAGGACACAGCCGTCGACCTCCGGACCCGGACGCATCTCGTCGGCGATCTCCGCGAACTCGACCGGCAGCCGGGCCGCCGCCACCGCGGCTCTGCGCCGGAGACCCGCCGCCACGGCCTCGCCCAGCCGGATGCTGGCTTCGTAACCGGGGTGCCGGCGGGTCTCCTCGCGGACCTGCCGGACCACGGGGTCCTCCCGGAGCAGCGCCTCCAGACAGTCCTGCACCGGCGTGATCTTCACGTTCATCTCGACGCGCTCGTCGAGGCGTTGCAGTACGGCGGTGTGCTCGCCGCGCCGTGCCATGACATCGGCGAGGACCGTGGCCTCGTCCGGTGCGACCACCCCGAAGCGCATCGGCAGTACCGGCCCGCCCGCGGCCAGGGTCAGCAGCAGCTCCTGGTGGGCCAGGAGATCGCGGCGCCGGGCCCTGAGCCCCGGGTACGTCCCGCTGACCACGACGGCGAGGTCCCCGGCCGGCAGCAGCCGGACCTCGGCGGGCGGGTCGCCGACGCCGCTGGCGCCCGAGGGCAGCGGGTGGGCGCCGCCCACCACGCCGTACACATAGATGCCCGGCGCTGATGCCGGTGCTGATGCGGACATCGGTCAGCTCTCCTCGTGACGGCGGGTGCGTCCGCTGCTGGAATGGGCCTTGCGCCGGCGCGGGCGGTCCTCCCCGTCGTCGTCATCGTCGTCGTCGTCGCCGGCTCCGACGGCCTTCTTCACCTTGTCGCCCACGGAGTGCGCGGCCTTCTTCGCGCCGGCCTTCCCTGCGCTCTTGGCCATGCCGCCGCCGAAGAGCTCGGGGACGGTCCTGCTGGTCGCGTCGTGCTCCAGGTCGAGCCGGTTGCACGCCTCGGCGAAGCGCAGATAGGTGTCGACGCTGGCGACCACGATCCGTGCGTCGATCTTCAGGATCTCGATGCCGACCAGCGAGACACGCACGAAGATGTCGATGACCATGCCGCGGTCGAGGATGAGTTCCAGGACGTCGTAAAGAGTGCCGGCCCGCGGGACGCGGACGACCTCCTCGCTGTATGTGCTCAAGGGGATGACCGTCTCTCCGGGTGGGCGGTGGGCGCTCATGTGTCCGCCTGACCACGGCGGTAGCGACGGACCCGGTGGTACTGCACCAGGGATCCGCCCTCGTCCAGATCCACCGCGTACGTCGCGAGAAGGCTGGTCGTGTCGGGGATGCGCGAGAGCTCCAGCACATCCACGTCGACCTGCCAGCCCTTGTCGGTCCGTGACACAGCGGAGACGCCTTCGGTGTGGTGATTGATCAGTCGGTTCAGGCTTTCGCAAGCGCGTTCGGCAGCGTCCTCCGCTCCCCTGACGCGCTTCTTCCCGTCCGCGGCAGGGGCGGACGTGCGAGAGGAGGTCTTGGCCTCCCGGGTTCGCTGCTCTGACATGTTCGTCATTCTGTTGACGCTCCGGCGGTCCCGCACTCCGGGTGAGCCGAACGGTGAGCGGCTGCGCCGCACCCGCCCCGAGCAGCGCATTCCGCCCGCAGCGGCCGACCGGAAACCACGCGAATGGCGGCTTCCCGGTGGCGGGAGGACATTGGAAGGAGAGATGCGCGCCGCGATGCGTGGATCAGCCGGGTGCGCCCGTCGCTGAAGCATCCGGTGCCGCTCGCCGACACAGCCTTCTTCGTACTGGAGGATCTCCGATGGCCAGCATCGAAAGCACCGGCAGCACCACCGAGAGCGGTGGCGGAACGCGAGGCACCACCACCATCGCCGACACGGTCGTCGCGACCATCGCCGGTATCGCCGTACGCGAGACCGACGGGATCTACGCCGTGGGCGGCGCCGCTTCACGGGCCCTCGGGTCGGTTCGCGACCGGGTGTCCGGGGCTCCCTCGCCCAGCCGGGGGGTCAAGGTCGAGGTCGGCGAGACACAGGCCGCGATCGACCTGGAAGTCATCGTGGAGTACGGCGAACCCATCTCGGACGCGGCGAAGGAGATACGCAACCGGGTGACGGACGCGGTGGAGACGATGACCGGACTGGAAGTCGTCGAGATCAACATCAAGGTGTCCGACGTCCATCTGGCCGGGGACGACGACGAGGACGAGGACGACGAGGACAGCGGCCGCAGCGCCCGCGTCCGATGACCCCGATGACGGTCCGGACCTTCTCGTGGCTCCAGGGGCGGCACTGGGCTGCGGCTGCGAACCCTGAGAAGGCCCGTGCACCGGGGAGCCCATGGCGGTGAAGGAGTCAGGCGCCCGGCCCTGCCGGGGCCTGCCCGGACCGCTTCTCTCTCGCTCTGAGAGGCACTCATGGAAAACAGCACGAAGGTTTCTCTCGCCGCGGCCGTGGCGGCCGGATATGTCCTGGGCCGGACGAAGAAGGGAAAGCTGGCCCTCGGTGCCGCCTCCCTGGTGGCCGGCCAGCAGTTGCCGCTGAATCCACGCGAACTCGTGGGCTTCTGTGTCCGCAAGCTGGCGGAGAACCCGCAGGTCGCACCCCTCATCGAACAAGCCCGCAGTGAAGTGCTGAACGCGGGCCGCACCGCCCTGTCGGCGACGGCCAACCGCCGCCTCGAATCCCTGGCCGGAGCACTCCAGCAACGGACCAGCGCCCTCAGCGAACCACCGGGCGACGAGGACGGGGAAGAGCCTCCGGAGGACGAGGGCGGGGGCGAGGACGAGGACGAGGGGGACGGCGAGGACGAGGAGGACGACGAGAAGGACGAGAACGGCGAGGGGGACGAGGCAGAAGAAGAGGGCGGGGAGGAAGAGGACGCGGAGCAGGAGGACGCGGAGGAAGAGGGCGGGGAGGAAGAAGAGCCGCCGCACCGTAGTCGTCCCGCGAAGCGGCCCCCGGCCGAAAAAGCACCCGCCAGGAAGAGCGCGTCCGCGCCCGACGGGAAGAAGTCCGCCGAGAAGAAGCCTCCTGGGAAGAAGCCGGCCAAGAAGGCACCGGCGAAGAAGACCGCCGCCAAGAAGACCGCGGCCAAGAAGACCGCGGCCCCCGCGGCCAGGAAGACGGCATCGAAGAAGGCTGCCGCCAAGAAGACGTCGAGCCGCAACAGCCGTAGGAGGTAGCTCTCATGGCCAAACAGGAGGACGCATCCGCGGACCAGGACAAGTCCGCCCTCGACAAGGTCAAGGACGAGTTTTCCGCCTATGTCGGCGCCAAGGGGCAGCGGCTGATGGATTCCGCCACCGGAAAGCTCTCGGATCTGGCGGAGGGCCTGGGCGATTCCGGCGACGGGGGCGGGGGCCTCCTCGACGTCGGAAAACGGGTCATGGGCGGCGAGAACCCCGTCAAGGCATTCGCGAGCGAGAAGGCCGGCGCGGTGAAGGACAAGGCCGTGGACTCGGTCAAGAACGCCTTCGGCGGGGGTGGCGGCAGCAGTAAGGCCGGGACTCCCAAGGTCACCAACATCATCGAGATGATCGATGTCGGAAAGCCGCTGCGCACGGTGTATGACCGATGGACCGAGATCGAGGAGTTCAGCTCCTTCACCAAGGGCGTCACCGGGGTGAAGCAGTCGGACGAGATCGAGAGCGACTGGAAGCTCAAGGTCGCTTTCTCCAACCGCAGTTGGAAGGCCACGGTGCAGGAGCAGGTGCCCGACGACCGGATCGTCTGGACCTCCGAGGGCGCCAAGGGGACCACCCGCGGCGCCATCACCTTCCACGAACTGGCCCCGAGCCTGACCCGGATCGTCGCCGTCGTCGAGTACACGCCCGCCGGCTTCTTCGAGAAGACGGGCAACATCTGGCGTGCCCAGGGGCGCAGGCTGCGTCTGGACCTCAAACACTTCCAGCGCTACGTGACCCTGACCGGGGACGACGACGAGGTCGAGGGCTGGCGCGGGGAGATCCGCGAGGGCGAGGTCGTCCGCAGCCACGAAGAGGGCCTTGAGGACGACGAGCAGGACGACGACCAGAACGACAACGAAGACGAGGACGCCGACGAGGAGGAGGAGGACGAGGAGTACGAGGACGGAGAGGGCGAGGACGAGGAAGACGAAGGCGAGGAGGGCGAAGGCGAGGAGGGCGAAGGCGAGGAGGGCGAAGAAGGCGAAGAAGACGAGTACGAGGACGAGGAAGAAGGAGAAGACGAGGACGAACGTTGATGCGGCAGGTGGGCGGGGGGCGGCGCCCGGGGCCCGCGCCCCCCCCCCCCCCGCCCCCCC